>NZ_JASCPN010000050.1:0-41251 GCF_029960155.1 Pseudomonas sp. PS01300
GGTCAAGCCCGCTCCCACAGGGATCGCCGCCAACCTTGTGGGAGCGGGCTTGACCCGCGATTGGGCCTTACAGGCTACGCCGGGTTTGGAAATTATAATTTACGGGCCTTGCAGCCACCTTTCAGGGGCTTTCACCAAATAACGAATAATCCTCAGCAAAATTCATTAGTCATTCTCTATCGGTTTGACTTGTGCAATGCGCTAAGCTAATTTGTTGTGCATTATGTTGAACACTCAAGCGTTGCCGCTCCTCACCTCCCGCCTGGTTTCCCGTGAACGTCACTGGACCGGCGACCTCTAGCGCCACCCTCCCAAACCCCGGCTTTTTTGCTGACGCCGCCGTCAGCCCCTCGCGTTTTTCTAATGCCCATGGGAGGGCACCATGCGTTCCTGGATCTATCTGTTCATCGCCATCGTGGCCGAAGTGATCGGTACCACGTCGATGAAATTCGCCGCCGATCATTCGCCGATTCTCGGTCACGCCCTCATGTACGCCATGATCGGCCTGTCCTACGGCTTCCTCGCGCTCGCCGTGAAGCGCGTGCCGCTGGGTGTGGCCTACGCCCTGTGGGAAGGCATCGGCATCGTGCTGATCACCGTGGTCAGCGTCACCTGGCTGGGTGAAAGCATCGGCCTGCTCAAGGCCCTGGGCCTGGGCGTGATGATCGCGGGTATCCTGCTGATCAAGTCCGGTACCCGCAGCGCCCGCCGTGAAACCACCGGGGAGGCCCTGCCATGCTGAGCCTGCAAGTGATCCCCTTTGCCTGGCTGGCACTGGCCATCGTGCTCGAAGTGCTCGCCAACCTGCTGCTCAAGTACTCCGACGGCCTGCGCAAGCGCTGGGTCGCGGCGGCGTCGATCGTCTGCGTGCTGGCTGCCTTCACGGCGCTGGCCCAGGCGGTCAAGGACATCCCCCTGTCGATGGCCTACGCCATCTGGGGCGGCTTCGGCATTCTTGCCACCGTGGCCATGGGCTGGGCCCTGTTCGGCCAGCGCCTGGCCGGCCGCGGCTGGCTTGGCCTGCTGCTTCTGCTGGGCGGCATGGGCCTGCTGAAACTGGCCTGATCGCAGCCCTTAGAGCCATTCGCGAAAATGCTTATGCACAAGCTGCATGCCAACTCGGCGCGTAGTGCATCGCCAGTGGCCAGCCCGTTCGTCTTTGCGCAAATGGCTGTTTTTGCTCAGGTTTAGAAGGTGAACAAAAAATGACCAGCTGTCGCCAGCCCTTGTCGGGCGGCTTTTTCAGCGATTCATCAAAATGTTGCGCACAGACTTATCCACAGGTTTGCACGTCAACCGCGCTCTGCCAAAAGCATCAGATTCCGAGGCGTGAGAGGGTAGGGGCAGAAGCTGCCAAGGCGCACCTCGAAGCCCTGTTCGCCCAGGTACAGTGCGCGATCCAACACCAGCCATAGCTCCAGCGGGCGGCGGAACAGGTTGCGCACCTGTTCAAGGTTGCGCACCCGGGCCAGTCGCGCCCAGCCAGCCTGTTCCAGTGCCGCCCAGTCGGGCGCACCCGTCACCTGCAGCCCCTTGAGTTCGGCCAGGTCCTGGCAGTACTGGGCGAAGGGCTTGTGCAGCCAGTGGCTGGGCAGCGAAGGGGTGGGCAGGTAGCTGTCGCAGCCGCGAACCTCGCGCTGCAGCAGGTCGAAGCCCAGCCGCCGCGCCATCGACGCGTCACGCTGGCGGCGCACGCGGTTGCCGGCGGTGACGGTTTCGCTCAGCGGCAGGCCCAGGTCGTCGACCGACAGGCTCAACGTCGAAGCTTGAGCGGCTGTGGATAACGCTTGGTAGTGCGCTGCGCTGATACGGTTGTAGCAGCACGGCGCAATCGCCAGCTGACGGCAGCCGCCAGCGCTGGCCAGTTGCATCAGGCGCACGTGCAGGTCGCCGCAGGCATGCAGCGCAACGGCGGTGTGCTGGCTGCCCAGCTGGGTGGCAGCATCGGCGGCCATCACGTCCTGCAGGCGATGCTCCGCAGGCAGGTGATGGTGCTGGCTGAGCTGTTCGCCGGCCAACACCAGCGCGGGGTCGTATTCCAGGCATGTCAGTTGCTGCGCCGGGCCCAGCAGGCGCCGGCCCAGGTGCCCCTTGCCCGCACACCAGTCCAGCCAGTGCGTGGGCTGGCGGGCAAAATCAAGGCGCCCGGCAAAGGCCTCGATCTGCTGCCATTTGCGCCCTGGCACGTCCACGTTCAGGCGCGGGTTGGCAGGGGCCAGCTCGATTGTGGATAACTCGCCCACCGCCGACAGCGCCTGGCACTGGGCGGCCAGCTGTGGATACGGTGCGGGGGCGTTTTCAGGCGGGGTATCGGCCTCGCTCAGCGGCCGCTGGCGCAGCCAGTGGCTCAGGGCGGGGTGCTCGCGCTCCCACGGCAGGTGCAGCTGGGTAAACGGCCGCGGCCGCCACAGGCCCTGGTGCTCCAGCAAAAAGCTGTCCAGGGCCTGGAAGCGGCTATGCAGTGGCTCGCCCTGCAGTACCTCAGCGGCCCTGGCAGGCATCGACCCGCAACCAGCGCTCGAGCACCTTGAAGCCCTGCACCAGCAGGAACGAGATCAGCAGGTAGAACAGGCCGGCGGCAAAGAAGATCTCCACCGGCAGGTAGGTGCGCGCGATGATCGTGCGTGCCATGCCGGTCAGTTCCAGCAGGGTCACGGTACTGGCCAGGGCGCTGGCCTTGAGCATCAGGATCACTTCGTTGCTGTAGGCCGGCAGGCCGATGCGCGCCGCGCGCGGCAGCATGATGTAGAACAGCGCCTTGGCCCGGGACATGCCCAGCGCCCGCGCCGCCTCGATCTCCCCGCGCGGGATGGCCTGCAGCGCGCCCCGCAGGATCTCGGCGATGTAGGCGGCGGTGTGCAGGGTCATGGTCAGCACGGTGCACCAGAACGGATCGCGCAGGTACGGCCACAGGGCGCTGTTGCGCACGATCTCGAACTGCGCCATGCCGTAGTACACCAGAAACAGCTGCACCAGCAGCGGCGTGCCGCGGAAGAAGAAGATGTAGCCATACGGCAGCGCGCGCACATACCAGTGGCGCGAGGAGCGGGCGATGCCCAGCGGGATGGCCAGGATCAGCCCGGCGATGACCGCAATGGCCACCAGCTCCAGGGTCAGGGTTGCGCCCTGGGCCAGGCGTGGCAGCCACTTGATGATCACTTCCCAGTTCATTGGTTGGCCCTCGCGAAGCCGCGTGCGGCGCGTTTTTCCAGGAAGTGCATGCCGATCATCGCAAGGATGGTCAGGCCCAGGTAGATGATTGCCGCCACCATGTAGAAGGTGAACGGCTGCTTGGTGACGGTCACGGCCACCTGCGAGTGGCGCATGATCTCTTCAAGGCCGATCACCGATACCAGCGCGGTGTCCTTCATCAGGATCATGAACAGGTTGCCCAGGCCGGGCAGGGCGATGCGCCACATCTGCGGCAGGATCAGCCGCGAGAAGATCCGCGCTTTGGACAGGCCCAGGGCCAGGCCCGCTTCGCGGTGGCCTTTGGGGATGGCCAGGATCGCGCCACGGAACACTTCGGTGGCATAGGCACCGAAGCACAGGCCCAGAGCGATCACGCCGGCAGCAAAGGCGCTCAGCTCAAGGCCGGGAATATTCAGGAGGTCGCCCAGCTTGCTCATCAGGCTGACGGTGCCGAAGTAGATCAGCAACACCCACAGCAGCTCGGGCACGCCGCGCACCAGGGTCGAGTAGAAACCGCCAAGCCACTGCAGCGGCTTGTACGGCGAGGTCTTGGCCAGGGCGCCGAGCAACCCCAGCACCAGCCCCAGGCACAGGGCCGACAGCGCCAGTTGCACGGTCATCAGGGTGCCAGCCGCCAGGGCCGGACCGAATCCGTAGAGATCAATATTCATGGGCAGGCTTGTTCAGGGACGGGCACCGCCGCAGGGGCGGTGCCGGTCGGGCGAATCAATAGATGCTGAAAGGGAAGTACTTGTCGTTGATCTTCTTGTAGGTGCCGTCGGCAACGATTTCCTTGAGGGCGGCGTTCAGCCTGTCGCGCAGCTGGGTGTCACCCTTGCGCACGGCAATGCCGACCTTGTCGCTCTCGTTGACCGGGTCGCCCTTGAACTCGTAGTTCTTGCCGGCATCGGACTTGAGCCAGTCGTAGTTGGCGTACTTGTCGGCCAGGATGGCGTCCAGGCGGCCGGAGGTCAGGTCCAGGTAGGCGTTTTCCTGGCCGTCGTACAGGTTGACCTTGAAGTCGCCGTCCATGCCGCCGTTGTCGTCCAGCCAGGTTGCGGCCTGGGTGGCGCGCTGGGTGCCGATGGTCTTGCCCTTGAGCGAGGCGCGGTCGGTCTTGAAGTCGACGTTTTTCGGGGCGATGAACTGCTGCTTGTTGGAGTAGTACGGGTCGGTGAAGTCAACGGCCTGCTTGCGCTCGTCGGTGATCGACAGCGACGAGATCAGGAAGTCGAATTTCTTGGCGTTCAGGGCCGGGATGATGCCGTCCCAGTCGGAGGTGACCACTTCGCATTCGACCTTCATCTTGGCGCACAGGGCGTCGCCGATGTCCTTGTCGAAGCCTACGACCTGGCCGCTGGCATCCTTGTTGTTGAAGGGCGGGTAGGCCGCTTCGATGCCCATTTTCAGCTTTTCGGCGGCCATGGCGTTGGCCGAGAACACCAGGGTGGCGGCAGCGGCCAGGAGGAATTTCTTGTAGTTCTGCATGCGTGTTGCTCCGTTAGCGGTTGCTGGACATGAATTGTTTACAACGCGCCGAGTTCGGGTTTTCGAAAACCTGCTGCGGCGATCCTTGCTCTTCCACCAGGCCCTGGTGCAGGAAGATGACTTCACTGGACACCTGCCGGGCGAAGCTCATTTCATGGGTAACCAGTAGCATGGTACGGCCTTCTTCGGCCAGCGCGCGGATCACGTTGAGCACTTCCTGGACCATTTCCGGGTCCAGCGCCGAGGTGGGCTCGTCGAACAGAATGACCTTGGGCTTCATCGCCAGGGTGCGCGCAATGGCGGCACGCTGCTGCTGGCCGCCGGAGAGTTCGGCCGGGTAGCTGTGACGCTTGTTGTGGATGCCGACCTTGTCCAGCAGCGCCTCGGCGTGCTCGATGGCCTCGGCCTTGCTCTGGCCGAGCACGCGGCGCGGCGCCTCGATGATGTTGTCGAGCACGCTCATGTGCGGCCACAGGTTGAAGTTCTGGAACACGAAGCCGATCTCGCTGCGCAGGCGGTTGATCTGCCTGTTGTCGGCGGCGATCAGTTCGCCGTTCTTGCCGGCCTTGAGCCTGAGCTCTTCACCGGCGACCAGGATCTGGCCTTCGTGGGGGTTTTCCAGCAGGTTGATGCAGCGCAGCAAGGTGGACTTGCCGGAACCGGACGATCCCAGGATCGAAATCACGTCGCCGTCGCGGGCGGTCAGCGAAATGCCCTTGAGAATCTCCTGCGCGCCGTAGCGCTTGTGCAGGTTGCGGATTTCCAGCGCGGGCGTGGCCTGGGCCATGTGCGGTCCTCTTGAGTTCTGGTGCGTGCCTGCTGTTGTCGGCCTTCCTGGCGAGGCGCAACGCTAGCATAGCGCTCGAACGACAGCCAACAACGGCGGGCGGGGCGAAGGGCCTGTGGGCAGGTGGGTGTCGCATCGATGCAGCGGACTGTCGCGCGGATGACCGCGCGCCCCATTTCCACGGGCCGTAGCCGTGATGAAAAAAGGCGCGATGGTGCCAGTTTTGGCCGATGCTGGAAAGCCGTTTTTGACCGGTTGCACAGCATCCGGGGGTTTTGCCGGCCCTGGGCTGCGGCGCAGCCCGGGTCGTTGCTCAACCGAATTTCTTCTGCTTGGAGACGATCTCCGAGGCCTGCACATAGGCGTCCTGGAACTCGTCGCTCTCCAGCCACTGCATCGCTTGGGCCTCTTCGGTGCCGTCCAGCCAGTGGCGGTAGGCGCAGAACACCTTGCAGATGTAGTCGGTGGAGTGTTCTTCCTTGTGCCCCTTGAGCACCAGGGCCAGCAGCGGGTCGACCAGGAACACGGCAATCATCGAGGCCAGGCCGGTGTCCTGGGCCTGTTTCATCTTTTCGAACAGCGCGGTGTAGCTGCCCGATTCCATGGCCTTGGTGAACACCTGCTCGACGCTGGCGCTGGCGCTCTCGCCGCTGCTCTTGACCGCCTGGCCGCTGCGTACCATGCGGTTCTCGCGGGCCTTGCTGGCGGCGCGCTTGGCGCGTTTTTGCTGTTTGCTGCTGGAAGCCATTGCGGGTAATCCTTGAAAGAAGTGATGCGTGGCGCTATTGAACCCCACTCCACGAGGAAACCCAAGCCGTCGACACCGGCCGCTGTGGCCAGCGGGCCAACCGATGCGCACGAAAAAGCCCCTGGGTCTCGCGACCCAGGGGCTTGGCAGTTACCGCCTCAACCTGCCAGTCAGAACGCCCAGCGCACTTTCAGCGATGCCGACTGGTTGAGGAAGTCCTCACGGTATTCGGCATCGTAGTTGGCGCTCAGCTCGGTGCTGTCGGTGACGCGGTAGCTGACGCCCACACCGCCACGACCCAGCCACGGGCTAGGGTCCAGGCCCTGGGTACGGAACGACAGGCCTGGCTCGCCAGCGTAGGCACTGGTGAGCGAGGCACGTTCGCCGATGGTGTCATAGCCCACGCCCAGCTTGAGGCTGGTGGACAGCCGCTCGCTGAACAGGTGCACCAGTTCGGCGTCGGCACCCAGTACCAGGCTTTCGCTGTCACGGCGATCGACATCCAGGTTGAGCGCGCCGGCACCGGTTTCGCGGTAGCCCTCGTCCCCGACCCAGGTATAGTCCGCGCGCACGCTCGGCGTCAGCTCGGTGGCTTGGCCCAGGCGTAGCGTGTGGCCCAGGCCCACGCCTGCATGCACGACCTGGCTGTCGTACCTGGACTTGGCCTCGGTGCCCATGAACAGGATCTTGCGCTTGCCCTCGGTGCGGCCCTGGCCATAATCGAGCTGGTAGGTCAGCTGGGTCGCGTCGTCCAGGTCGTAGCTGCCGTAACCGATCAGCTGGTACATATCCATGTCGGCGCTGTTGGGGGCTGCCTTGGAGTCACCGTTGATGTCGCTTTTGGCGTAGGCGAAGGCCAGGCCCACACGGCTCTGAGGGTTGATGGCCGCGTCGGCGCCGAAGACGATGCCCTGGCTGTTGACCTCGAAGCCCGAGACGCCATTGCGCTCGTTCTGATCGCCCCACGAACCGAAGGTCTTGACCCACAGTTCGCGATCGCCTAGCACCTCGTCACCCGAAGACAAGCCGCGGCCCTGGCTGACCCGCGCCTGTACCACATCGTGGATCGCGGTGAGCGAAGCATTGGCGGCCGCTTGCGAACTGCCGACCAGCAGCGGCAGGGTCTGGCTGACCGCGTCGGAGACCTGCTGGTTGGTGCTCAGCTTGCCCAGCGAGGTGATGACCTGCTGCATGCCGGCGTTATCGGTGCCCTGGCCGATGATGGTGTCCAGTACCTGAGCCGCGCCGCGTGCCGGCTTGTTGCCGCTGATGGACGGCTGGTTGTCTTCAGGTGTCGGGGTAGGCTTGGTCGGCGGCTTCGGCTTGGTTCCGCCATCGATGATGTCGACGATGGTCGTGGCCTTTACTACCTGGAAGTCGACGTGGCCGCCAACTCCGTTAGTGGCGACACTCTTGAAGTCGAACAGCGCACTGTTGTCGGTGACTTTCGCGAAGTTGCCGCTCAGCGCTGCGCTGGTGTACACCACGTTGTCCAGGCTCTGGCCGATGGCCAGGCGATTGGCCTGGGCCACGTCCACGGCAGCGTTGCCGGCCAGGGTGACGTTGCCCGAGGCGGACAGCCGGCTGTAGCCGCCCTCGCTGTCATTGGACTCGGCGGCAATGCGGTACACGCCATTTCTGCTCTGGCTGAAGCTGCCGTCCACATAGACATAGGGGCGGGGGCTGGCGGCGTGGCCCAGCTGCAGCGTGCCGTCGTTTACCAGTGCGCCATTGATGCGAGTGTTGCCCAGTTGCAATGTGCCGCCCTGCTGCACGTTGACGCTACCCGTCAGGGTGGTGCCGTTCGCGGTGCGCAGGGTGCCCTGCTTGACGTTCCAGCGAGAGAGGGTGGTGCCGGTGCTGTCGCCGCTCAGTGTCCAGGTGCTGGCATCGCGCTTGTCGAACGTGCCGAAACCGATGTACCGGGTGTTCAGCTCGCTTAGGTTGAAGGCGCTGTCTGCCGACCCGCCTAGGGCGAACGTGTCGGCGCTGCCGGCAAAGGTCAAGCCCTGGATGTTGGAGCCGTTTTCCAATACCAGGGTGTTGCTGCCCCCGCTGAGCATGATGGCCGTGCCGGAAATCGAGCTGTTGCTGATGGTGCCGGCGTTGTAGATGGTGGAGCCGCCGCTGCTCTGGATGGCAGGCCCACTGCCCATGAACATGCCACCCGGAGCGCTCGCGCCGCTGCTGATGGTGGCGCCGGTGTTGTTGCGGACCTCGAAGTTGGAGCCCGAGATGCCGCTACCGCCTTGCGAGCCGATCGGCATCATCGGGCTGCTGGTGCCACCGGCACCGCCAAGGACAATGCCGTTGTTGACCACGACAAAGCCATCGCCGCTCACCGCAGTTGCGCCACTGCCACCGATGCCGCCCATGCCTGGCATGGCCCCCATGCCGGCACTACCGCCCGCGCCGCCGACCACACTGCCGTCGTTGATCAGGGTGAAATGGTTGCCCGCCACGGCCTCGCCACCGTTGCCGCCGCTACTGTTCGCGCTGGGGAGCGGATTGATGTTGTCGCCACCTGCCCCGCCGTTGCCGCCAGCGATGGCGCTCTGGTTGCTCAGCCACAGGCCTGATGCAACAACGCCAGTGCCGCCTTTGCCACCGTTGCCTGGAGTGCTGTTCGGCAGAGCGCTGGAATTGCCGCCACGGCCACCGGCGCCGCCGCTGATGCTGGCGTTGTTGATGAAACGGCCGGCACCGCTCAAGCCCGCGCCACCTGCACCACCGGCGCTGCCGATACCTGCTTCGCTGTTGCCGCCCTGGCCGCCACCGCCGCCCACCAGTGTGGCGCTGCTGCTGTAGTCATAGCCGCTGCCTGTGGCGGCGGCAGTGCCGCTGCCGCCCGGGTCGCCGCTGGCGCCTGGTGCCGACATGCCGCTATCGCCCTGGCACACGCCACTGAGGGTGCCGGTGCCGACCAGTGTGCAGCTGCCCGATGCAGCCATTGCCAGCGGGCTGCTCCCCAGCAGTGCCAGCAGTACCGCGTGTGCCAGAGGGCGCAGCCGTGCGCCCGTACCAATCGTGCCACTCCCCTTGCCGGCCGACCGTGCGGTCTCCGGCGCTACCTGAAAAACGCCCAGGTGGCGGTTCAAGATCAGCTTGTAGCTCTTGTTCATGGTGGTGCTTGCTCGATTGTAGTTTTAGGGTGTTGGCAGGGGCCTTTTCGGCCAAAAAGCATGCGATGCTAGCAGAGTGGCATCACGCTTTTAACATCCCCAAACAATTAGTTTTAGCGCTGTAGAATTGGCGTCAAAGCGCCGTCATCAGGACAATTCCGTGCACTATCTGATCATCCAAAACGCGTTGTCGGCGCCCTTGTTCACACAGGTTCGCGCAGCGCTCGGCAAGGGTTCTTTCAGCGATGGCCGGGCCACCGCCAACGGCCTCGCACAGGCGGCCAAGCGCAACCTGCAACTGGCGCCGGAGGGCCATGCTGAGCTGCTCGACTGCATCGCCCAGGCGCTGCTGGAGCAGCCGCTGCTGCAGGCTTTCGCGATGCCCTGGCATGTGGGGCGGCCGATGATCAATCGCTACGCGGTGGGCATGGCCTACGGCATGCATGCCGATGCTGCGCATATCGGCGACTTGCGAACCGATATCTCCTACACCCTGTTTCTGGATGATCCGGCCAGCTACGCGGGTGGTGAACTGGTCATCGACAGCGAGGGGCAGCAGTTCAGCTTCAAGTTGCCGGCCGGCAGCCTGCTGCTGTACCCGAGCGGGGCGCTGCATGAGGTGAGGGAGGTCACGGCAGGGGTGAGGCATGCCGCAGTGGGCTGGATCCAGAGCCGTATCCGCGATGCCGGGCAACGCGAGATCATCGCCAAGCTCAAGGCAGTGCCGCCTGCGCTGGGGCAGGGCGGGCAGCATCAGGCACTGGCCGTGCAGACCAACGAGTGCATCCAGCGGCTGGTTCGCATGTGGTGCGACTGAGCGCCTGGCGGGTCAGGGCAGCCGCCCGCACAGCGCATTGCCTTCATAGCCGTGCATGATCGGCGCCAGGAACATGAACGGGCCGCAGGCATTGAGGTAGGGGTTCTTGTCGACGCTGTGGGTGGTGTACATCAGCACGCGCTCGTCGCCGAACCTGTCGTGGCCGAACGCGGCTTCGGTGTAGGTCGAGCACACCGGCAGCTTCAGCGGCACGGGCAGCACCACCAGCCACAGGCTGATGCCGCACCATTCCCGGGTGGCTTCGGAACGTTCGGTGCGGGTGATGTGCGGGGTGATATCACGGCCGAGCAGCTGGCGGTAGGTGTCGGTCTTTTCGACGCGGGTCTGGGGCGAGGCGGACTTGAAACCGACGCAACCGTTCAGGCACACCAGCGCAAGCGCCGTCATCACAAGCCTTTTCATCCATGAACCCTGGTAGGCGCCGGCCTGGCCGGCGAAGGTGTCGACCTGGCGAGCACCAAATCGCAGGCAATAAAAAGCCCCAAGGAATCACTTCGCTTGGGGCTTTTCGGTATTAGTGGTGCCCAGAGACGGAATCGAACCGCCGACACGGGGATTTTCAATCCCCTGCTCTACCGACTGAGCTATCTGGGCAACGGGGCGCATTAAAAGCGTTTTTCGGATTTGCGTCAACGACTTTTTGAAAATTTATTAAATTAATTCCGTCGCTTACGAATTTCCGGGGTTATTCGGCAGGCGGCACGTAGCCTTCGGCCTTCTCGTATTCTTCGCCGGAGAAGAACTTGTCCATCTCGCCCTGGAGGTACTTGCGGTCCTCGGCGTTCATCATGTTCAGGCGCTTCTCGTTGATCAGCATGGTCTGTTCCTTCTGCCAGTCGGCCCAGGCCTTCTGCGAGATATGCTCGAAAATGTCCTGGCCCTTGGCGCCGGGATACGGCGGGCGCTCCAGGCCAGGCAGCTCTTCTTTGTACTTGCGGCACATTACGGTGCGGGTCATGACGACTCTCCTGCATTCAATACGTGGGCCGCGCGTTTGAGCAGTTTCTTGACCGGGGCAGCAAGGCCCAGGCGCGGCGGGGTGGCGAGGTTATACCAGAGCCAGTCGGCCTCGGCCACGTGGTCACCCTGGGGGGCCACCGGCACCAGCCAGGGTTGGATCGCCAGCTGGAAGTGGCTGAAGGTGTGGGTCAGGCTGTCCAGCGCCACGGGCTCGCCCAGGTTCACCCCGTGCTGCTCGGCCAGGTGTTGCAGGTCGTCGAGGCTGTCCAGCTCCGGCAGGCTCCACAAACCGCCCCACAGGCCGCTGGACGGGCGCCGGTACAGCAGGATGGCGCCCTCGTTGTTGGCCAGCAGCGGCATCAGTGTGCTGCGCTGGGGCAGGGTCTTGCGCGGCTTGGGGATCGGGTAGCGGATCTCCTGGCCGAGCATGTGCGCCTCGCAGCCGCGCTCCAGCGGGCACAGCAGGCAACTGGGCTTGCTGCGCGTGCACAGGGTGGCGCCCAGGTCCATCATCGCCTGGGTGTAGTGGTTGACCCGGCTGTGGGGGGTAAAACGCTCGGCGTTGGCCCACAGCGCCTTGGCCACCTTGGGCTCGCCCGGGTAGCCTTCCTGCGCGGTGTAGCGGGCCAGCACGCGCTTGACGTTGCCGTCCAGGATCGGCGCACGCAGGCCCATGCTGATGCTGGCGATTGCCCCGGCAGTGGACAGGCCGATGCCGGGCAGCTCGGTGAGCTTCTCGACATCGCGCGGGAATTGGCCGGCGTACTGCTCCACCACGATCTTCGCGGTCTTCTGCAGGTTGCGCGCGCGGGTGTAGTAGCCCAGCCCGGTCCACAGGTGCAGCACCTCGTCCTCCGGCGCCGCGGCCAGGGCCTCGACGCTGGGCAGGGCTTGCATGAAGCGCCCGAAGTAGTTGAGCACGGTGCTCACCTGGGTCTGTTGCAGCATGATCTCCGACACCCACACCCGGTACGGGGTGATGCCCTGTTGCCAGGGCAGGTCGTGGCGGCCGTTACGGTCGTACCATTCCAGCACGGCGCTGGAAAACTGCTCGGGATTCATCGTTTGAACAGGCCCTTGAGTGCGTCTTTGAGTTCGGGGCTGACCTTGTCACCCAGCTTTTCGTTGAGCTTTTCCTGCAGCTTGTTGCCCAGCGCCTTGCCGGCCAGCTTGCCCAGGCCGTCCTTGTCCACGCGGCAGGCCTTGGCACCCAGCTCCAGCGGGCCACGGCAGCGCAGTGGGAATTCCAGCCCCACGTAGCGCTCGTTGACCTGGCAGGCCGGGTCGGGCATGTCGCGCTTGTCGCCCTCGACGATCACGCCCACGCGGTAGTCCATGCCCAGCACGCGCAGGTCGAGGTCGCCGTGGCCGTTGACGGTCAGGCCCGGGATGCGCACCTTCAGGTCCGGGTTGCTGGCCACGCCGTTGCGCAGCACCAGGCTGCCCTTGAGTTCCTGGAACGGGGTGTCCTTGCCGCGTGGTTCGCCGCTCAGGGCCTTGCGGTTGAGGGTGGCGATGCCCTGGCACAGCTGCTGCTCGAGGTTGGCATTGACCAGCACACCGTTGTTGATGACGAAGCTGGCGTTGCCATTGAGGGTGTCGATCAGCGCCTTCTGGCTGTTGCCGCTGCCGGTCAGGTTGCTGCTCAGGGTCAGCAGGCCCTTGACCGGCGGGGTGTCGGTCTGGCTCTTGATGAAGTGCTCCACCGGTACGCGGTTGACCTGGGTACTCAGGCCGATCTGCGGTACCGCAGGGCGCACGTCGAGGGTGCCCTTGGTAGCGAAGTCGCCGTTGTAGAGGCCGCCCTGCAGGGTGTCCAGGGTGATCAGGCCGCCCTGGCCACGGGCCTTGAGCACGGCGTTCTGGATAGGCAGCTGTTCAAGGGTGAGCACGCCGAAGCTCAGGTCTGCCTGCAGGTCGAGTACGCGCAGGCGGTCCACCGGCAGCAGCTTGTCGGTGCTCCAGGCGGTCTTGGTGGGTGCGTCCGGCAGCGGTGTGGTGCCGGCTCCGGCCAGCGCGCCGGCTTCGTTCTGCTGCACCTCGGCCTGGCGCGCGGCCTTGGCGCCGGTGGCGGCCTCGCTCTTGGCCGGCAGGTAGCGGTCGGCATTGAACGTGTCGGCTTTTAGCTGCACGCGCAGGGCCTGCTTGGCGAAGTCATCCACCGCCAGGCGGCCGGTGAAGGTGCTGTCGTCGAGCTTCACTGCCAGGTCTTCCAGGGCCAGGCGGGTGGGGCTGCCTTCCAGGCGGCTGACCAGCTCGAACTTGCCCAGGGTGGCGGCATCGGCCATCGGTGGCACTGCCACGCCGACGCTGTCGAGGAACGTGCGCAGGTCGAGCTGGGCGATGGACAGGCCGCCGGTGAGCTTGGGCGTGCTGTTCAGGTCACGCACGTTCAGCTCGCCCAGGGCGCGCAGCTGGTTGGCCGACAGCTTCAGGCCGTTCCATTCGGCAACGTTCGCGGCCATGTCCACCAGCAACTGGCCCTGGGCGGCGAAGGTCATGGTCTTGCCCTGCAGCGGCTCGCCGGAGGCTTCGCCGCTGAGCTTCATGTCTTCGAACTGGTAGCGCTTGAGCGCACGGTCGAAGCGCAGTTCGCCCTTGAGCTCGGTGCGGGCGCGCAGGGCCGGCTGGCCAGCGCTGAAGAAGGCGGTCATGGTCAGCGGAATGTTGACCCCTTCGTGAACCGCGCCGGTGCTCAGCTGGATGCTCTCGGCGCTGAAACTCTGGCCGCTTTGCGCATCGCTGTACTGCACCTTGGCGTTGTTCACGGTGAGGCTGTCGATGTCCAGCTTGACCGGGCGCTCGGCGGCGGCCGGCTTGGCCGGGGTCTCGCCTGGGGCGGGTGTGCCGGCGCTGCCTTCGGCCGGTGCAGCCGGGGTGGCGGCCGGCAGCGGCTTGCCGATGTCTTCCCAGTTGCCGTGGCCGTGCTCGTCGCGGGCCAGGGTCAGGTTAAGGCCCTCGACGCGCACGTCGCTCATCTGCACTTCACGGCGCAGCAGCGGCAGTACACGCACCGACAGGCCGAGCATCTGCAGGTCGGCGAATGGCACCTTGGGATTGTTGAGCGTGGCGATGCTCGCCTCGTGCAGTTCCAGCCCCAGCCACGGGAACAGGCTCCAGCCGATGTCGCCGTTGAGCGTCAGCTCGACGTGGGCCTTGTCGCGTGCCAGCTGGCGGATCTCGTCTTTGTAGTCGTTGGGATCGAAGAGGTGGGTCAGGGCAAAGCCCAGCGCCACAATGATCAGCAACAACCCGAGTATCACCAGCCCCAGGATTTTGCCGAACGCTTTCATGGGCGAGTCCTTGTAGTCCGATTGTAAAATTCAGCCGCAGAGTATAGCCCCGTGCAGGGCGCGCGGGCGCGGCGCGACCCGGGTTTGGACAGCAACCGGCGGGGCAGTTCCTGACACGGGGGTATCAGTTTTCGCAAAAACCACAGTATCAGCCTAATTTCAGCGAGTGCGGCGAATGGTACTCTCTCGCGCCTCCACGGTCCCGTTGCGGCCGATTGTCGCGTCAAAGGGCCGGTTGCCAGATAAACGACGTGCTGCCCCAGGCAGCCAAAGTCGCAGGCAGCAGGCCTGGTCGGTGGAGCATCCATATCACGAGGGGAACAACAATGAGCAGCACTACGGTGGGCGGCATCGCCAGTACGCCCGGCTTCCTGTCCAAGGAACGCATTGTCGCCAGGGCCGGTTTCAACCGCTGGCTGGTGCCACCGGCGGCCCTGGCCATTCACCTGTGCATCGGCATGGCCTATGGCTTTTCGGTGTTCTGGCTGCCGCTGTCGCAGGCCATCGGTATCAGTGCGCCGGTGGCGTGTGCGCCGGAGATGAGCTTCGTGGCGCGCCTGTTCACCGCCGAGTGCGACTGGCCAATCTCGATGCTGAGCTGGATCTACACGCTGTTCTTCGTGTTCCTCGGTTGTTCGGCGGCCATCTGGGGCGGCTGGCTGGAGCATGCCGGGCCGCGCAAGGCCGGGGTGGTCTCGACCCTGTGCTGGTGCGGTGGCCTGCTGATGTCGGCGCTGGGGGTGTACACCCACCAGCTGTGGCTGATGTGGCTGGGCAGTGGCGTGATCGGCGGTATCGGCCTGGGGCTGGGCTACATTTCGCCGGTATCGACGCTGATCAAGTGGTTCCCGGACAAGCGCGGCATGGCCACCGGCATGGCGATCATGGGCTTTGGCGGCGGCGCCATGGTCGGCGCGCCACTGGCGGCGGCGCTGATGAGCCACTTCGCCGGCCCTGACGGGGTGGGCGTGTGGCAGAGCTTCGTGGTGATGGCGCTGATCTACTTCGTGTTCATGCTCGGCGGCGCCCTGGCCTACCGCGTGCCGCCCACCGGCTGGAAGCCCGAAGGCTGGAGCGCGCCGCAGAAAAAGGCCGGCAACGCGATGATCACCCACCGCCACGTGCACGTCAGCGTGGCGTGGAAGACGCCGCAGTTCGCGCTGATCTGGCTGGTGCTGTGCCTTAACGTGTCGGCCGGCATCGGCATTCTGGGCATGGCCTCGCCGCTGCTGCAGGAAGTGTTCGCCGGCAAGCTACTGGGCAACGACCTGAGCTTCAGCCAGCTGGATGCCACGCAACTGGCGCAGATTGCCGCCATTGCCGCCGGCTTCACCGGATTGCTTAGCCTGTTCAACATCGGCGGGCGTTTCTTCTGGGCCTCGTTCTCCGACTACATCGGGCGCAAGAACACCTATTTCGCCTTCTTCGCCCTGGGCGTGGCGCTGTATGCGCTGATCCCGAACATGGGCCACCTGGGCAACATCGCGCTGTTCGTGGCGGCGTTCTGCATCATCCTGTCGATGTACGGTGGCGGCTTCGCCACGGTGCCGGCGTACCTGGCCGATCTGTTCGGCACGCAGATGGTGGGCGCCATTCACGGTCGCCTGCTGACCGCCTGGGCGGCAGCCGGGGTGCTGGGCCCGGTGCTGATCACCTACCTGCGCGAATATCAGCTGGAGATGGGCGTGGAGCGGGCGGCGGCGTATGACATGACCCTGTACATCCTGGCCGGGCTGCTGGCGCTGGGCTTTTTGTGCAACGCGCTGGTGCGGCCGGTGGCCGACAAGTACTTCATGACCGATGCGCAACTGGCGGCCGAACAGGCGCTGGGGCACGACAAGGGCGCCAATGGCAGCACCGTGCTGGAGTGGAAGGCCGCGCCGGGCAGCCGGCCGCTGGTGATTGCCGCGTGGTTGGTGGTGGGCATTCCGCTGGCGTGGGGGGTGTGGGTGACCCTGCAGAAGACAGCGGTGCTGTTCCATTAAAGGCAGCGCGGGTCAAGCCCGCTCCTACAAGGATCTCTGCTGACCGTGTGGGAGCGGGCTTGACCCGCGATGAGGCCGGTACTGCTGACGCAAATTCCCCGCCAACTGTCTTCTTCGTTCCAAGCCACGCGTATCTAGGCCTATAATGGACACCTTTTTCGCCCAATGATTTTGCGGAGCTGGTGATGGTCGAACGTACGGCTAGCGTCGAGCGCAA
The DNA here is from genome assembly GCF_029960155.1 of Pseudomonas sp. PS01300. Lineage (NCBI taxonomy): Bacteria > Pseudomonadati > Pseudomonadota > Gammaproteobacteria > Pseudomonadales > Pseudomonadaceae > Pseudomonas > Pseudomonas sp. PS01300. Next base: position 16,631 of record NZ_JASCPN010000050.1, read on the forward strand.
TACTCTGGAAACCCAGATCAAGGCCTCGATTAACCTGGATGGCAGCGGCAAGGCCCGATTCGATATCGGTGTGCCTTTCCTCGAACACATGCTCGACCAGATCGCCCGACATGGGCTGATCGATCTGGACATCGAGTGCAAGGGCGACCTGCACATCGACGATCACCATACCGTCGAAGACGTCGGTATCACCCTGGGCCAGGCATTCAACCAGGCCATCGGCGACAAGAAGGGCATCCGCCGCTACGGCCATGCCTACGTGCCGCTGGACGAGGCGCTGTCGCGCGTGGTCATCGACTTCTCCGGCCGCCCGGGCCTGGAGATGCACGTGCCCTTCACCCGCGCCACCGTGGGCGGTTTCGACGTCGACCTGTTCCAGGAATTCTTCCAGGGCTTCGTCAACCACGCCAACGTCTCGCTGCACATCGACAACCTGCGCGGGCACAACACCCACCACCAGATCGAGACCGTGTTCAAGGCCTTCGGCCGCGCACTGCGCATGGCCATCGAGCTGGACGAACGCATGGCCGGCCAGATGCCGTCGACCAAGGGCTGCCTGTAATGCAGACGGTAGCCGTTATCGACTACGGCATGGGCAACCTGCACTCGGTGGCCAAGGCCCTGGAGCACGTGGGCGCCGGCAAGGTGCTGATCACCAGCGATGCTGCGGTGATCCGCGAGGCCGACCGCGTGGTGTTCCCGGGTGTGGGCGCGATCCGCGACTGCATGGCCGAGATTCGCCGCCTGGGCTTCGACAGCCTGGTGCGTGAAGTCAGCCAGGACCGCCCCTTCCTCGGCATCTGCGTGGGCATGCAGGCCCTGCTCGACCACAGCGAAGAGAACGACGGCGTCGATTGCATCGGCCTGTTCCCGGGCAATGTGCGCTTTTTCGGCAAGGGCCTGCACGAGGACGGCGAGCACCTTAAGGTGCCGCACATGGGCTGGAACGAAGTATCCCAGGCCATCGACCACCCGCTGTGGCACGACATCCCCGACCGTGCGCGCTTCTACTTCGTGCACAGCTACTACATCACCGCCGCCAACGCGGCGCAGGTGGCGGGCAGTGGTCACTATGGCGTCGACTTTGCCGCCGCGCTGGCCGACGGCTCGCGCTTTGCCGTGCAGTTCCACCCGGAGAAGAGCCATACCCATGGCCTGCAGCTGCTGCAGAACTTCGCCGGCTGGGATGGTCGCCGGTAATGGGCAAGTCCCGCGCCAAGCGGCCGATCCTCACCCTCGCGCCTGAAGAAGAGCGCGAGGCGCTGGCCAAGCTCAAGCGTTTTCTCGAAGACCGCTTCGAGCTTGAGCTGGGTTCGTTCGAGGTGGCTGAAGTGCTGGAGCTGTTCAGCCAGGAGATTGCACCGCATTACTACAACAGGGCGATTTTCGATGTGCAGGCGCACCTCAAAGAGAGGTTCGAAAGCATTGAAAGCGACTTGTGGTCGCTCGAGAAGAACTGACTTCCCGAGCTCACTGTTTACCGAATAGACAGGTTCCCCAGATGCTGATTATTCCCGCTATCGATCTCAAGGACGGTGCTTGCGTACGTTTGCGCCAAGGCCGCATGGAAGATTCCACGGTATTTTCCGATGACCCGGTGAGCATGGCCGCCAAATGGGTCGACGGTGGCTGCCGCCGCCTGCACCTGGTCGACCTGAACGGTGCCTTCGAAGGCCAGCCGGTCAACGGCGAGGTGGTGACTGCCATTGCCAAGCGCTACCCGAACCTGCCGATCCAGATCGGCGGCGGCATCCGCTCGCTGGAAACCATCGAGCACTACGTCAAGGCCGGCGTCAGCTACGTGATCATCGGCACCAAGGCGGTCAAGCAACCCGAGTTCGTGGCCGAAGCCTGCCGTGCGTTCCCCGGCAAGGTGATCGTGGGCCTGGACGCCAAGGACGGCTTCGTGGCCACCGACGGCTGGGCCGAGGTCAGCTCGGTGCAGGTCATCGACCTGGCCAAGCGTTTCGAGGCCGATGGCGTCTCGGCGATCGTCTACACCGACATCGCCAAGGACGGCATGATGCAAGGCTGCAACGTGCCGTTCACCGCCGCTTTGGCTGCCGCCACCAAGATCCCGGTGATCGCCTCCGGTGGCATCCACAACCTGGGTGACATCAAGGCCCTGCTCGACGCCAGGGCACCGGGGATCATCGGCGCCATCACCGGCCGTGCGATCTACGAAGGCACGCTGGATGTGGCCGAGGCGCAAGCCTTCTGCGACAGCTACAAAGGCTGAGGAGAACGGCATGGCGCTGGCCAAACGCATCATCCCTTGCCTGGACGTCGACAACGGTCGAGTGGTCAAGGGCGTCAAGTTCGAGAACATCCGTGATGCCGGCGACCCGGTGGAAATCGCCCGTCGCTACGATGAGCAGGGTGCCGACGAGATCACCTTCCTCGACATCACTGCCAGCGTCGATGGCCGCGACACCACGTTGCATACCGTCGAGCGCATGGCCAGCCAGGTGTTCATTCCGCTGACCGTGGGCGGCGGCGTGCGCACTGTGCAGGATATCCGCAACCTGCTCAACGCCGGTGCCGACAAGGTCTCGATCAACACCGCAGCGGTGTTCAACCCCGAGTTCGTGGGCGAGGCCGCGCAGCATTTCGGCTCGCAGTGCATCGTGGTTGCCATCGATGCCAAGAAGGTCTCCGGCCCGGGCGAAACCCCGCGCTGGGAGATCTTCACCCACGGCGGGCGCAAGCCTACCGGGCTGGATGCGGTGGAGTGGGCGAAGAAGATGGAAGGCCTGGGCGCGGGCGAGATCCTGCTCACCAGCATGGACCAGGACGGCATGAAGAGCGGCTTCGACCTGGGCGTGACCCGCGCCATCAGCGACGCGCTGGGCATTCCGGTGATCGCCTCCGGTGGTGTGGGCAACCTGCAGCACCTGGCCGACGGTATCCTGGAAGGGCATGCCAGCGCAGTGCTGGCGGCCAGCATCTTCCACTTCGGCGAGTACACAGTGCCTGAAGCCAAGGCCTACATGGCGCAGCGCGGCATCTGCGTGCGCTGAGCGGCCGCATTCGCCGGCAAGGCCGGCTCCTACACTGCAGCGAACCTGTAGGAGCCGGCCTTGCCGGCGAAGCATTTGCTGTTAAGGTAATGCAGGCACATCGCCAGGGAATCGGGTCCATCCTATGTTCACACGCTTGCTCGTCGTGCTCGTCAGCCTCTTCTCCCTCGCTGCCACCGTCCGCGCCGCGGACCCGATGGTGCTGCTCACCGAAAACTTCCCGCCCTACAACATGGCCAGCGACGGCAAGAACTTCGCCCGCGAAGACAGGATCCAGGGCATCGCCGCCGACCTGGTTCGCGAGATGTTCAAGCGCGCCGCCATCCCCTACAGCATGACCCTGCGCTTCCCGTGGGAACGCGTGTACCAGCAGGCCCTGAACAGCCCCAACCACGGTGTGTTCGTGATGGCCCGCCAACCCGACCGCGAAAAGCTCTTCAAGTGGGTCGGGCCGCTGGGCCCCGACGACTGGATTCTGCTGGCCCGCCCCGACAGCCCCATCACCCTCGAACACCTCGGCGACGCGCGCGGCTACCGGATCGGTGCCTATAAAGGCGATGCCATCGCCCAGCACCTGAGCAGCAAGGGGCTCAAGCCGATCACCGTGCTGCGCGACCAGGACAACGCGCGCAAGCTGCTCGAAGGCCAGATCGACCTGTGGGCCACCGGTGACCTCGCCGGGCGCTACCTGGCCCGCCAGATCGGTATCACCCAGCTCAAGACCGTGCTGCGCTTCAACGGCGCCCAGCTGTACCTGGCACTCAACCGCCAGGTACCCGATGCGGTGGTGGAAAAGCTCCAGCACAGCCTGGACCAGTTGCGCGACGAAGGCTTCGTCGACGCCACCTTCGCCCGCTACCTGTAAGCGCCTAACTATGTAGTGCCGCGGCCATGCACCGGGCTGCTGTGATGGATCGTCGCTGTGAATTGCACAGCCCGATCACTCATGGAAGGTGTTAGATGCCACTGCATATCCTGCAAGACCTGCCCACGCCCGAACCCGACAATGCCCTCGCCGCCATGGTGGCCGAGCAGTTCGCCAGCCGCCCGACCCTGCGCAGCACCAGCGCCACGCTGCTGGAGCGCTTGCTGCGCGAGTACTTCCCCGGGCTGTCCGCCGATGTGGAGGCGCTGCGTTTGTACGTGCCCGACAGCAGCGCGCAGTTCTATCAGGTACGCCCGCTGGTGGACGCTGCACTGGACAACCTGTGCACCTGGGAACCGTTGCAGATGCATGCGGGTGGCTTGTCCGGTTTTCTGGGCCAGGCCGACGCGGTGAAACTCAAGCTGCAGGGCCATGCACTTGATGCGGACACCCTGCGCGAAATGATCAAGGTGTTTGCCGACGGCATCGTGGCCGAGTTCCAGCGGGCTCTGATGAACTACTGGCAGGCCAGGGGCAGTGAAGGCGTTCCGCGCCTGAGCTGGCTGGCCAGAACCCTGGCCCAGGCCCTGGTGCCACACGCCGGCGGCAAACAGGCCTGGGCCGGGATGCTGGGCCAGGTGCTGCAATGGCCACGCTGGTCGCTGCGCCAGGCCCAGGGCGAGCAGGCCGTGCGGGTGTACCTGGTGCAACTGCAGCTCGACGCCAGCCTGACCAGCACGCAGATGCTGCTCAGCGATCTGGTGTTGGTCCGCGGCGAGCAGGTGCTGCGCTGTACGCCCGCAGGTCAGGTCAGCGCCCACGCCTCGCTGAAGGCGTTCGGCGAGGCGTTGACCGACGAACTCGAAGGCGCCTATCGGCTGGTCGGGCTGCAGTGGCAGTTGCTGGAGGTCGAAGGCAATCCGTTCAGGGTCCAGGCCGAGGCGTTGCTCGATCAGCAACTGCGCGACGTGCAGGCGCTGCGCCTGGGCGGGCAGTCGGTGACTGAGCTCGAGGGGTTGTTTGCCACGGTGTCCGATGTGGCTGCGCGCCTGGCCGGCAACCGGGCATTCGTGCCGACGCCTGCCGACACTCAGGTGCTTGGCCAGCTGCCGGCATGGCTCAAGCAGGCTTCGGGGGCCGATTACCTGGACTACCGCATGCAATGGCTGAGCATGGCGCTGGCGCACCAGCACAATGCCGGCAAGGCCTATGACCACGGTATCCCGACCCTGCGTGACTATGCCGCCAAGGCGCTGGGCGAGCGCATGGCGGCAGATCAACCGGACGGTCCGACCTACGACCCCTACAAGCTGGTGCTGACCTTCCAGGTGCCCTATGGCCAGGGTGGCTTCGGCTTCGTCGAGACGGTCAGGCTGCTGCTGGTGGATGCCGCGCTGGAAAACCTGTCCGGCCTGCCCAAGGGCCCGATGAGCATTGCCCATGCCGATGGCGACGAGATCGCCGCATGGCTGAGCGCCGAGTATGTGATGACACTCATCACCGCCGTGGATGTCGGGGCCAACTACCTGGCAGTGATCGAACAGGCCATGCGCACCGATGCACGCCAGGCCGACGAGCGTCGGCAGCTGTTCGCCGACACGCTGCGCGCACAACTGCCATTGCTGGCGCTGGAATACCGGATCAGGGGCGAGCAAGGCTTCACCCGCCAGGGCCTGCGCTGCGTGGACTACGCCATGAGCACCGACCAGACCGACCGGGTCGAGGTGCGCCCGCTGACCTTCCTCAGTGGCGAAGGGGCCAGCCCTGACGAGGTCGACAACATGTTCGTGTTCGCCCTGCCCGGCAGGCCCGAGCGGGTGCTGTACCGACCGCTGTTCGAGCCCCTGCTGCGCGAATTTGCCAGCGAGGCTGCATTGTTCAAGGCCCTCGAGGAGCCCGAGCTGCAAGCCAGCGTGCTGAGCTGGATGGGACGGGACGCCCGGCGCATCTATGCCAATGGCGGCTTTGCCAACCCTCACCTGGGTATCACGGTGGATGAACCGGTGGCTGTGCCGGGGGCGAACGTGCCGCGTCTTGGCGGCGCTGCGCTGACCGGTGACCTGCTGGCGCATTTCTACACCAGTACGGTGGATGCGCTGATCACCCTGGGTGACCGGCAATCGGTATCCAACGCCGAAGATCGCTGGCTGCGCTTCAAGGAGGCGGGCTGGCTGCTGTTCAATATCGCGCTGCCTTACCTGCGTGGGCCGACAGCTGTCGCCGGATGGCTGGTGCAACTGGTCAGCAGCCTGGACAGCGACTTCAAGGCGCTGCGCGAGGGGGATGACACCACGCGCGCCCAGGCCGTGGTCGACCTGCTGTTCAACCTGAGCACGGTGTTCATGCACGGGGCCGGGGAGGTCGGCATGGCGCGCGCGACGCCGATCAAGGTGCAGCCCTCGATGCTGCAGCAAACGTTGCCGGTGCGCGGCGAGCTGCCGGTGACCGGCGTGCTGGTACCGGTGCAGCAACCCCTGGGCCCGCAACTGCGCAGTGCCGATGCGTTGCCGACAGCCATGGACTTCTCCTGGAGCGGCATGCGCAACGAAGCGACGCCCGAGCTGCGTGCGTTCCTGCGCCCGATGCAGGTCACGCCCGGCCAGGAGCCGACCGGCCTGATCGAGACGGGGGAGCGCCGCGGCCTGGCGCTGATCGACGGGTACGCGCATGTAAAACTCGATGACCGCTGGTACCGCGTGCTGGAGGTGGAGGGGCGCTTCTGCATCGTCGACCCCCTCGACAGCCGCCGCCGTGGCCCGTGGCTGCGGCGTAGCAGCGAAGGCAGCTGGCAACTGGACCTGCGCCTGGGGCTGCGCGGGGGCGGGCCGAAAAAGCGCATGAGCCTGCAGGAGAAGAAGGCGCAGAACAGGCTGCAGCTTCAGCAGCTCAACGCCACGCTGGAGTCGGCGCAGCAGGATTGCCTCAGGCGCATTGTGGCCATGACCCCCAAGGTCAACGAGCTCAACGCCTTGCTCGACCCGATGTTCAAGGCCCAGCGCGAGTACCAGCTCGATCGCACGGCGACCCGGCTGGTAGCGATGAAGCAGGCACGCACGCGTGCGCAAGTGGCCGAGCAGGCACTCAAGGTCGAGCAGGACGCCTTCATCGAGGTGGCCAAGGACCTGCTGCGCACCACCCTCGAAGCCCGCGAAACCCTGAAACTGGCGGATTTCTACGGCCATATCACTGCGGCCGACTACAGCAAGGCGCTGAACCTGAACTTCAGGATGAACTTCCAGGCGCGCCTGCAGTTGCAGGCCCAGTACCACAGCAAGCAGTTCAAGATCTCGTTGCACGATGCCTGGATCGAGAATGCGTTCCAGGTCACCCTGGGTGATACCGCACAGCCGTTTTCCGCGTTGCTGGAGGCCAACACGCAGAACGAGACGTTCCACCTGCTGGCCCTGGAGCAGGCCGAGGCCTGCAGCGCCCTGGTCGAGGAGGTTCGCCGCGAGCCGGCGGTCAAGGCCACGGCCGACGAGATCATCCGCTATGGCGAGGCCAAGCGTGAAGAGCTCAAGGTGTTCAGCGCCCAGCGCATCCGCACGGCCTACCTGGAAATCCTCGGCTACATGAGCCTGGACACGCGTATCGCGGACGCCACCCAGCGCCCGTTCTACAAGGACTTGCTGCTGGACCCGGACATCGTCGCCGGGGTGCTTTCGCATGAGCAGCTGGGCATCGATGCCCAGGAGTTCACGCCCCAGGAGCGCATCCAGGTGCTGCGCGAGGCCTCGCACTGCTACTCGCGGGCCAAGGCGGTTGCCCAGTATGTGGGCGACCTGTTCGCGCCGGTGCCCGGCAAGGACTATCTGGCGGCGTTCGTGCAGACACTCGACGAGCTCGATGCCAGCGCCAGGGCAGAACTGGACAGCCTGGTCACGGTGCCGGCCACCAGCACGACGCCCCGGCCGACGCGCAAGCGCAAGGTGATCGTCACGCGTACCCGCCGGGTGGTGGTGGGGCGGGTACGGGCGCCATCGCCCGGCGAGCCGGTGCCGATCGTGGATATCGAGGATGCCAACCACCGCATCGTGGCGTCCTACCGCGAGCACGGCGGCGATGACTGGAACCCGATCAAGACCGTACTGCCCGCCACGCCGGTCGGCCTCAAGCCGCGCAAGGCCCTGCGCAGCGAGGCGCGCCAGGTGCTCGATCAGGTCGCCCCGCTCAAGGCCAAGCAGCAGGGGTTGTCCGGCAGCGGGCATCAACCGGGGGATATCGTGTTCCCGCTGACCATCCTGGCCGATCGGCTGATCCGCGTGGCGGATGACTTCGAGCGCCACAGCGGCCTGCCCGATACCGAGCAGGCCACCGTTGCCCAGCTGCGCCAGGAGGCCCAGGGGCTCAGGGACGCAGCCGATGCCCTGCGCCTGAGCATGTGCAAGGCGCAGAAGCCCACCGCGCGCAACCTGCTGTATCTGTGGGAGCGCAAGCAACTGCACATCGAATTCAAGGCGCCGCGCAAGGCCCTGGCGGCCGGCGACTTCATCGACGAGTACGAAGTGCGTGTGGCGGGCGGCGACAAATGGTACGTGCACCTGCACTATCCTGCCCTGGACACGCCCACGGCAGCGTTCAGCAAGGGCCACATCAAACTGGAGGCGCAACGCACCAAAGGCTATGCCGACCTGCTCGAAGAGGCGAAAACCACCGGCAAGATGGGCGTGATCTGGCGCGCCGACCTCACCCCGGCCTTCATCAAGGGCTGGTTTCCGCTACGCCCCCTGGCGTAGGCGCCTCACTGGCCGCCGGCGCTGGCGCGATAGCGCCCGCCGGCACCGTGGGCCGCCATCGCCTGGTTGCTGCGCAGGGCAATCATCTGGTGGATCTCGACCCACTCGATGCCCTGCGCCTTCAGGCGAGGCAGCTCGCGTTCGAGCACCTCCAGGGTTTGCGGGTAGGGGTGGCCGATCAGGACGGCCGAGCCCTGCCGGCGCGCCAGCTCCACGGCGATGCGCAGTTGCCCGGCAATCGCCTCGGGGGTGCGCACGTCATCCAGGAACACATCCCGCGACAGGCTTGCCAGCCCCTGTTCCTGCGCCTTGGCCGCAGCGACCGTGGCGGCGCTGGTGCGGCTGTCGACAAAGAACAGATGGCGGCGCTGCAACTCGCCCATCAGCCAGGCCATGGGCAGCGGCTGTGCAGTCATGCGGCTGCCCATGTGGTTGTTGATGCCGCTGGCATAGGGCACCTTGGCCAGGGCTGCGCCCAGGCGTTGTTCCAGCTCCGGCAGCGGGGTATCCGGGTGCCAGGCGTAGGGGCCGGTGGCCGGGTCCATGGGCATGTGCAGGATCACCGTCTTGCCGGCCTTGTGCGCCTGGCGGGCGAACGCGGTGGCGTGCGGGGTATCGGGCATGATCGCGAGGGTGACCGGGCCGGGCAGGGCCAGGGTGCGCGCATCTCGCGCAGGGCTCTGCCCCAGGTCGTCGATGATCAGCGTGAGGTAGGCCTTGGCCGGTGCCGCGTGTGCGGTACCGGCCAGGCAGAGCAGGGCGAACAGCAGATAGCGCATCACTTGCCGCTGGTGATGCTCAGGCCCTTGAGCAGGTTCAGCGCCTGGCTGAGCTGGAAGTCGTCGTCCTGCGGACGGTCCTTCTTGCTCGCGGCCTTGCCCGAAGGCCGGTCGGCGCCGCCGTTGCCGTTGCCCAGGTGACCTTGCAGGTCGGCTTCCTTGAAGTTGTCGTTGTCCTGCTCGCTGGTGATCTTGGCGCGGCGCACCTCGATGTCCGGCACGATGCCCTGGGCCTGGATCGAGCGGCCGTTGGGGGTGTAGTACAGCGCGGTGGTGATCTTCAGGGCGCGGTCGTTGTTCAGCGGCAGCACGGTCTGCACCGAGCCCTTGCCGAAACTGTCGGTGCCCATCAGTACGCCGCGCTTCTGGTCCTGCAGGGCGCCGGCGACAATCTCGGAGGCCGAGGCGCTGCCGCCGTTGATCAGCACCACCAGCGGCACGCCTTCGCTGGCATCGGCCGGGTCGGCCGAGAAGCGCAGTTCGGAGTTGGCGATGCGGCCCTTGGTGTACACGATCAGGCCCTTGGTCAGGAAGTGGTCGGCCACTTCGACGGCGGCCTGCAGCACGCCACCGGGGTTGTTGCGCAGGTCCAGCACCAGGCCGCGCAGTTTCTTGCCGTTGTCCTTGCGCAGCTTGGCCAGGGCCTTGCCTACCTCTTCGCCGGTCTTGACCTGGAACTGGGTGATGCGGATATAGCCGTAGCCGTCCTCGAGCAGCTGCGACTTGACGCTCTTGACCTGGATGACCGCGCGGGCCAGGGTCACGTCGAACGGCGTGCCGCCGTCGCGCACCAGGGTCAGGGTGATCTTCTGGCCGATCTTGCCGCGCATCTTGTCGACCGCCTCGGTCATGGTCTGGCCGCGGGTCGGCTGGCCGTCGATCTTGACGATCAGGTCGCCCGCCTCGATGCCGGCACGCGAGGCCGGGGTGTCGTCGATGGGCGATACCACCTTGACGAAGCCGTCCTCCATGCCCACTTCAATGCCCAGGCCGCCGAACTCGCCGCTGGTGCTCTCCTGCAGCTCCTGGAAGTCTTCAGGGCCCAGGTAGGCGGAGTGCGGGTCGAGGTTGCTGAGCATGCCCTTGATGGCGTTTTCGAGCAGGGTCTTGTCGTCCACCGGCTCGACATAGGCGGCCTTGATGCGGTCCATCACCTCGGCGAAGGTGCGCAGCTCTTCCAGCGGCAGCGGCGCCTGGGCAGTGACCGTGGTCGGTGCCACCGTGGCTGGCTTGGCAGGCTCGGCCGCGTGGGCCAGTGGCGCGCCGATGACCAGGGCAATGGTCAGGGCCAGCGAGGTAAGGCGAGGCGTATGCAGCATGTCGAACGAACTCCTGATCCTGGTTTTGCCCCCGGGGGAGCGTCGCTGGCACCGGTTGGCGGGGCTAGCGTGAAATGAACGATGTGCCCCTATCCCTGGGCACGGCACCATTGTGTCGGGTCGCTCGGGCGGCCTTGCTGGCGAATCGCGAAGTACAGGGCGGCGGTGTCCTGGCCGCCGCTGTTGCCGACGGTGGAGATCGCCTCGCCCGACTTGACCACGTCGCCGGCATTCTTGAGCAGGCTCTGGTTGTGCCCGTACAGGCTCAGGTAGCCGTTGCCATGGTCGAGAATGACCAGAAGTCCGGCGCCGCGCAACCAGTCGGCGAACACCACGCGCCCGCCATGCACCGCATGTACCTGGCTGCCGGCGGAGGCGCTGATCATCACCCCGTCCCACTTGGCTCGCGAGTCGTCGCCGCGGGTTTCACCAAAACGTGCCAGCAATCGACCATTGACCGGCCATGGAAGTTTGCCCCGTGCTGCAGAAAAAGCGCCGCCGAAGGTGGCGCCGTCGCTGGAAACCAGCGGCCCGGGCACTGCCCTGGGCTTTTTCGGGGTGGCGTCCTGGTTGGCGGCCAGGGCTTCGCGCTGGCGCTGCTTCTCGGCTTCCTGGGCGGCCAGCAGGGCGCGCTGACGTGCCTCTTCGGCTTCGCGCGCCTGGCGTGCCAGGGTCTGCTCGATGGTCTTGAGCACCTGGGCGAGGTCGGCCTGGTCCTGTTCGCGGGCGGCCAGCTTCTGGTCGCGCGCCTTGACGTCGCTGTTGAGCTTGGCCAGCACCTGCTGGCGCTCGGCGCGGACCTTTTCCAGGTCCTGGCGCTGGGTTTCGAGGGTGCCTTGCTGGGCCAGCAACTGGGCCTGCTGCAGGGCGATGTCCTTTTCCACATTGGCCAGCTGGCGCAGGGTCTCGTTGAAGCTGCGCAGCTGCTCCAGGCGGGCCTGGCTCAGGTAGTCGTAATAGGTGAGGGTGCGCGCGAACTTCTCGGGGTTCTGCTGGTTGAGCAGCAGCTTGAGGTATTCCTCGCGACCGTTCTGGTAGGCCGAACGGGCCTGGATGGCGATCAGGCGTTGCTGTTCAACGCGGGCGCTCTGGAGTTTTTTTTTCTCTTTGTCGAGGCGCTCCAGCTCGCCTTCAGTCTTTTTTAGTTCCTGCTGCAGGGCCTCCACCTGCTTTTGCAGCTTGCCGATTTCGGTTTCGGTGCCGCGCAGGTCTTTCTGCACGCCGGACTTTTCCTGCTGCAACTGGCCAAGCAGCTTTTTCAGCTCGGCAATGTCCTGGCGCGTGGCGTCCAGTTGCTGCTGGGTTTGCGCGCGCTCGTCGGCGAATGCCGGGCCGAACAGGCAGGTCAGGGCTATGAGGATAAGTGCGCGAAGCATGGAGTAGGCGGAACCCAGGATGGAGACTGGCCTAGTATGCCCGCCATGGCGATCAAAAAAAACGACCTTCAAGCGGGATGCGATTCAGCTGCCTGTTTCAAGCTGCACGCCGCAAGAGGCGCAGCGCACGTGGCGCTGGCTCCTGCAGCTTGAACCGTGCAGCGTGGGGCGTGCCGTTCAGACGTCTACGAGAATCGAAGTACCGGTCATTTCGGCCGGTTTTTCCAGGCCCAGCAGCTTGAGCATGGTCGGCGCCACGTCCGCCAGCACGCCGCCTTCACGCACCTTGAGGTTGCGCTTGCCGACATAGATGAACGGCACCGGCTCGGTGGTGTGGGCGGTGTGGGCCTGGCCGGTGCACGCGTCTTCCATCTGCTCGACGTTGCCGTGGTCGGCGGTGATCAGCGCTTCGCCACCCACCTTGTCGAGGGCCTCGACGATGCGGCCCACGCACAGGTCCAGGGCCTCCACGGCCTTGACCGCAGCGTCGAACACGCCGCTGTGGCCGACCATGTCGCCGTTGGCGTAGTTGACCACGATCACGTCATAGCGCTGCTGTTCGATGGCCTCGACGATGCGGTCGGTGACCTCCGGCGCGCTCATTTCCGGCTGCAGGTCGTAGGTGGCGACCTTCGGCGACGGGATCAGGATGCGCTCTTCGCCTTCGAACGGTTCTTCGCGCCCGCCGGAGAAGAAGAAGGTGACGTGGGCGTACTTTTCGGTTTCGGCGATGCGCAGCTGGGTCTTGCCCTTCTTGGCCAGGTACTCGCCCAGTACGTTGTTCAGGCTGCCTGGGGCGAACGCCGCCGGGGCGGCGATCTTGGCCGAGTACTGGGTCAGGCCGATGTAGGCGGCCAGCTTGGGCAGGCGTGCGCGCGGGAACTCGTTGAAGTCCGGCTCGACGAACACCCGCGACAGCTCACGGGCGCGGTCGGCGCGAAAGTTCATGAAGATCACCGCGTCGCCGTCCTCGACCCTGACGGCCTCGCCCACGCGGGTGGCCTTGACGAACTCGTCGCTCTCGCCGCGTGCATAGGCGGCTTCAAGGCCGGCGGTGGCGGTGCTGGCGCTGAATTCGGCGGTGCTGTCGACGATCAGGTTGTAGGCGGCGCTGACACGGTCCCAGCGGTTGTCGCGGTCCATCGCGAAGTAACGGCCGATGAGGCTGGCGATGCGGCCCTTGCCCAGGCGGGCGAAGGTGGCGTCGAGCAGTTCGATGGAAGACTGGGCGCTCTTGGGTGGGGTGTCGCGGCCGTCGAGGAAGGCGTGCAGGTAGATCTTCTCGGCGCCACGTTGCGCGGCCAGTTCGGCCATGGCCACCAGGTGGTCCTGGTGGCTGTGCACGCCACCGTCGGACAGCAGGCCGAGGATGTGCACGGCCTTGCCGGCACCGGCAGCCGTGTCCACGGCGTCGCACAGCACCGGGTTCTGGAAGAACTCGCCATCCTTGATGGCCTTGGTCACGCGGGTGAAATCCTGGTACACCACGCGCCCGGCACCCAGGTTCATGTGGCCGACTTCGGAGTTGCCCATCTGCCCGTCGGGCAGACCCACGTCCATGCCCGAGCCCGAGATCAGGCCGTGCGGCTGGGTGGCGCGCAGGCGGTCGTAAACCGGCGTGGTGGCCGAATAGATGGCGTTGTATTCGTGGCTTTCGCTGTGACCGAAACCATCCAGGATGATCAGGACCAAGGGTTTTGGCGTGCTAGTCATCTATCCCACTCGCGCTTTTGTCAGGTGATAAAGACACGCATTTTAGGGCAAATTGGTCAGCAGTGACGAATTAACCTTGCGCGCCCGCCATTGCCGCCCGACGGGTAGCAGCCCGGCAATGAGAATTACTGTCGACAACCAGTGCCGGTGGGCTTTGGCCGGCCTTGGGTGCTGTGTATACTGCCCATCATTTTTAACGGCCCGGAACCCTCTGATGGTTGCTCACCTGATCGAATTCGCGACATCTCACTATCTGCTGGTTGGTATCTTCGTCGTTCTGCTGGTCCTGCTGATCGTCACCGAAGCGCGCAAGGGCGGCCGCAGCCTGAGCAACGGCGAACTGACCGCGCTGGTCAACGCCGACAAGGGCCTGGTCATCGATATCCGTGCCAGCAAGGAGTTCTCCGCCGGGCACATCGTCGGTGCGCTGAACATCCCGCAGGACAAGTTCGCCGCGCGTATCGGCGAGCTGGAAAAGCACAAGGCGACCAAGACCCTGATCGTGGTCGACAACCTGGGCCAGCATGCCGGCGCCGTGTGCCGCGACCTGCTCAAGGCCGGCTTCAACGCCGCCAAGCTGTCGGGCGGCGTGTCGAGCTGGAAGGCCGACAACCTGCCGCTGGTGAAGTGACATGAGCAACGTCATCGTCTACTCCAGCGACTACTGCCCTTACTGCTCGCGTGCCAAGCAGCTGCTGTCCAGCAAAGGTGTGGCCTTCGAAGAGATCAAGGTCGATGGCAAGCCCCAGCTGCGCGCAGAGATGAGCCAGAAGGCCGGCCGCACCTCGGTGCCGCAGATCTGGATCGGCAGCACCCACGTCGGCGGTTGCGACGACCTGTTTGCCCTTGAGCGCGCCGGCAAGCTCGACGCGCTGCTCAAGGCCTGAATTCCCTACAAGACCCTGCAAAGAAGGATCTGTCATGACTGAAGAACAGAACAACGGCGCTGCGGCAGCCGACGAAAGCTCCCCGCAATTCTCCCTGCAGCGCATCTATGTGCGTGACCTGTCGTTCGAAGCGCCGAAAAGCCCGGCGATCTTCCGCCAGCAGTGGGAACCGAGCGTCGCGCTGGACCTGAACACCAAGCAGAAAGGCCTGGAAGGCGACTTCCACGAGGTCGTGCTGACCCTGTCGGTCACGGTCAAGAACGGTGAAGAGGTTGCCTTCATCGCCGAAGTTCAGCAGGCGGGTATCTTCCTGATCAAGAACCTCGACCCGGCTTCGATGAGCCACACCCTGGGCGCGTTCTGCCCGAACATCCTGTTCCCGTATGCGCGTGAAGCGCTGGACAACCTGGTGACCCGTGGTTCGTTCCCGGCCCTGATGCTGTCGCCGGTGAACTTCGATGCCCTGTACGCGCAAGAGATGCAGCGCATGCAGGAAGCAGGCGAAGCGCCTTCGCTGCAGTAAGCTGACTGCGGTACGTTGAAAGCGCCCTTCGGGGCGCTTTTTTCATGCCTCAGGCAAAACCTTGCTGGCGCCAGGCTTCGTACACCGCCACGGCCACGGTGTTGGACAGGTTCAGGCTGCGGCAGCCTTCACGCATGGGCAGGCGCAGGCGCTGGTCGCTGCCCAGCGGGTCGAGCACCTCGGGCGGCAGGCCACGGCTTTCGGGGCCGAACAGAAAGGCGTCGCCGGGGGCGAAGGCCACGTCGTGAAACGGCCGCGAGCCCTTGGTGGTGAAGGCGAACAGGCGCGGGTTGCCCAGGCTCTCGAGGCAGCTGGGCAGGTCGCTGTGGCGCTTGAGGGTGGCGTACTCGTGGTAATCCAGGCCCGCACGGCGCAGGCGCTTGTCGTCCAGTTCGAAGCCGATCGGGTCGATCAGGTGCAGCTGGCAGCCGCTGTTGGCGCACAGCCGTATAATGTTGCCGGTATTCGGTGGAATTTCCGGTTGAAAAAGGATGACGTGAAACATGCACGGCTCCGAGCATAAAGATGACGAGCATTCTACCCCCGAACCGGACCCGCGTTCGAAACTGTGGCCGCGGGTGCTGTTCTCCATGGCCCTGTTCGGCATGCTGGTGGGCCTGATGATCGGCCGCCTCACCGCGCCTGAACCACGGGTACTGGAGCGGGTGGAGGTGGTGGCCGATGGCCTGAACCTGTGGTTCAACGAAGAGCCGCAACTGCATGGCGAGGAGGTCGAGGGCACGCTGGCGCTGGTGTTCCAGGCCAGCGGGCGGAGCCAGAAGGGTCAGTTGCAGTTGGCGGGCAAGCCCGTGAGCTGGCGCCTGCAGAACAGCGACCAGGGCCTGTTGCTGAGCCTGGTGGCGGCCCGGCCGCTGCGCGGCGACTGGGCCGGCGAGACGGTGCAGGGCCGCTGGAGGGTGCAGGTGAAACTGCACGAATAAAAGAGGGGATTCCCCGGCCTGCCTGTACCAAGGTCCCCAAAACTGGGTTGTGCTTAGGTATATGCAGGGGGTGTGCCAAGTTGGCCTGGGGCAATGGAACCTGGGGTTTTGCAGGGTTTGATGCGGTTGTGAGGGGTGTTTTTGCCTTCAGGCGGTGCAGCGGGGGCAGGCATGGTGCAGCAATGGGGCAAGCTGTACGCCGGCAAGGCCGGCTCCTACAGGTTCGGCGGCGTTTGTAGGAGCCGGCCTTGCCGGCGAAGAGGCCCCTGAGTCAGGCCTCGTCGTCGCCCTCGTCGTCCCCGCCGTCGACCTTCATGCCCAGTTCCTTGATCTTGCGCGTCAGGGTGTTGCGCCCCCAGCCCAGCAGCACCGCTGCATCGCGCCGCCGCCCGGCGGTGTGCTTGAGCGCCGTCTCGATCATGATCCGCTCGAAACTCGGCACTGCGCTGTCCAGCAGGTTCGACTGGCCACGGCTCAGCGCCTGGTCGGCCCACTGGCGCAGCGCCTGCTCCCAGTTGGTCACCGGCGCCGCGTCCTGCGGCAGGTTCAGCAGCTCCGGCGGCAAGTCGCCGATATGCACCTCGCGCCCCGAGGCCATCACCGTGATCCAGCGGCAGGTGTTCTCCAGCTGGCGCACGTTACCCGGCCACGGCAGGTTGCGCATGAACTCCTCGGTCTCCGGCTTGAGCAGCTTGGGCTCCACCGACAGCTCCTGCGCCGCACGCCCCAGAAAGTGCCGGGCCAGGGTCGGGATGTCTTCGCGGCGGTCGGCCAGGCGCGGGATGTGGATGCGGATCACGTTCAGGCGGTGGAACAGGTCTTCACGGAACTTGCCGGCCTGCACCAGGGTTTCCAGGTTCTGGTGGGTGGCGGCAATGATGCGCACGTCCACCTTCACCGGCACATGCCCGCCCACCCGGTAGAATTCGCCATCGGCCAGCACGCGCAGCAGGCGGGTCTGGGTGTCGGCCGGCATGTCGCCGATCTCGTCGAGAAACAGCGTGCCGCCGTCGGCCTGCTCGAAACGCCCGCGGCGCAGGTTGGCCGCGCCGGTGAACGCGCCCTTTTCATGGCCGAACAGCTCGGATTCCATCAGGTCCTTGGGTATCGCCGCCATGTTCAGCGCGATGAACGGCGAGGCGGCGCGCGGGCTGTGACGGTGCAGGGCGTGGGCCACCAACTCCTTGCCGGTGCCCGATTCGCCGTTGATCAGCACGGTGATGTTGGAATGGCTGAGCCGGCCGATGGCGCGAAACACCTCCTGCATGGCCGGCGCTTCGCCGATGATTTCCGGGGTGCGGGTCAGCGCCTGGGGCTCGGCCATGCCCTGCTGTTCCTGGGCGTGCTGGTTGGCGCGCTTGACCAGCGACACTGCCTCGTCCACGTCGAATGGCTTGGGCAGGTACTCGAACGCGCCGCCCTGGTACGAGGCCACGGCGCTGTCCAGGTCCGAGTGCGCGGTCATGATGATCACCGGCAGACGCGGATGCTGCTCGCGGATCTGCGCCAGCAGGTCCAGGCCGCTGGCACCGGGCATGCGAATGTCGGAGATGATCACGTCCGGCTGCTGGCGGGCCAGGCGGCTCATGACCCCATCGGCACTGTCGAAGCTCTGGGTGGTCATGCCTTCCTGTTGCAGGGCTTTTTCCAGGACCCAACGGATGGAGCGGTCGTCGTCGACGATCCAGACGGTTTCGCTTCGGCTCATGAAGAAGTGGCTCCTTGTTCCAGCGGCAGGAAGATCGAGAAGGTGGTGTGGCCAGGGTGGCTGTCACATTCGATCAGGCCCTGGTGCTGGCTGATGATGTTCTGGGTGATGGCCAGGCCCAGCCCGGTACCGTCCGGGCGACCGCTGACCATGGGATAGAAGAGGGTGTCCTGCAGTTCCGCGGGGATACCCGGGCCGTTGTCGATGATTTCGATGCGCGCCACCAGGCGGTGGCGGGTGTGGCCGATGGTGAACTGGCGCATGGCGCGGCTGCGCAGGGTGATGCGGCCCAGGCGCAGTTCGTTCTGCCCGCTGATGGCCTGCATGGCGTTGCGCACGATATTGAGCACGGCCTGGATCATCTGCTCGCGGTCCACCAGCACGTCGGGCAGGCTCGGGTCGTAGTCGCGCACCAGGGTGATGCCGCCCTGGCTTTCGGCCTCCACCAGGCTGCACACGCGCTCGAGCACTTCGTGGATGTTGGTCATGGCCAGCGACGGCAGTTTGTTGGAGCCGAGCATGCGGTCGACCAGGTTACGCAGGCGGTCGGCCTCTTCGATGATGACGTTGGTGTAGTCCTTGAGGCCGTTGTCGGGCAGTTCGCGGGCCAGCAGCTGCGCGGCGCCACGGATGCCGCCCAGCGGGTTCTTGATTTCGTGGGCCATGCCGCGCACCAGCATCTTGGTGGTTTCCTGCTTGGACAGCTGCGCCTCTTCCTTGGTGATGCGCAGCAGGCGGTCGCGCGGGTGCACTTCGAGCAGCAGCAGGGTGCGGCCGTGGTTGAGGATCGGGGTGACGGCGTAGTCGACGGTCAGGGTCTGGCCGGTGAGGGCGGTGAGCATGGCTTCGCGCTTGGTGAACGGGTGCGCGTGCTCCACGGCCTGGCGCAGCGAGTTGAGCGCTTCGGTCGATTCGGTGAACAGCTCGCTGATGAACTGCCCGTGGCTGCGCTGGCCGCTGATGGCCAGGAGCATTTCCGCTGCCGGGTTCATGTACTCCAGGCGCAATTCGGCATTGAGCAGAATGGTGGCAGTGGTCAGGTTGTCCAGTAGCAGTCGGTGCAGTGCATCGCTGATGGTCATGGGGCGTCGTTGACCTCTTTTGGCACAGTACCGCCCTGATCGGGGCCAGGGTGGCGCGCGCTGGTAATCGGCTGATGCCAGGAAAATGCAAGAACCAAACCAACGCTCCGAAAAGAAGCGCAATTCCCTGAAACCGGGCCTTGGCTGCGCAAAAAATGACTGGGTTAATAGGTTGCAGGCTGTTTTTGAACCAAAATGGGCTGTTGGTGCAGGGGTAGCGCTGCCTTGTGCACCATTGTAGAGCACTACTCACTTCGTCGTGGGTCAAGCCCGCTCCCACTGGTTTGTGGCAGCGGGCTTGACCCGCGATGAAGTCAGCGCAAAAAAAAAGGCCTCCCGAATGGGAGGCCTCTCTCGTTACGCCGCGTGAGCGAGCGTCACTGGCTTAGCAGCTGTAGTACAGCTCGTATTCCAGTGGGTGTACGAAGGTGCGCACCTTGATTTCTTCTTCGCTTTTCAGGGCGATGTAGGCATCGATGAACTCATCGGAGAACACGCCGCCCTTGGTCAGGAACGCACGGCCCTTGTCCAGCTCTTCCAGGGCTTCCTTCAGGCTGCCACAGACCTGCGGGATCTCTTTGGCCTCTTCAGGCGGCAGGTCGTACAGGTTCTTGTCGGCGGCATCGCCTGGGTGGATCTTGTTCTGGATGCCGTCCAGGCCGGCCATCAGCAGCGCAGCGAAGGCCAGGTACGGGTTGGCCGCCGGGTCCGGGAAGCGCGCTTCGATACGGCGGGCCTTGGGGCTCGACACGTAAGGAATGCGGATCGAGGCAGAACGGTTGCGTGCCGAGTAGGCCAGCATGACCGGGGCTTCGAAGCCCGGGACCAGACGCTTGTAGGAGTTGGTCGACGGGTTGGTGAAGCCGTTCAGGGCCTTGCCGTGCTTGATGATGCCGCCGATGAAGTACAGGGCGGTATCGGACAGGCCGGCATAGCCTTCGCCGGCGAAGGTGTTCTTGCCGTCTTTCCAGATCGACATGTGCACGTGCATGCCCGAGCCGTTGTCGCCGTACAGCGGTTTTGGCATGAAGGTAGCGGTGCGGCCATAGGCGTCGGCAACGTTGTGCACGACGTATTTCAGGGTCTGAACTTCGTCAGCTTTTTTCACCAGGGTGTTGAACTTGACGCCGATTTCGTTCTGACCGGCAGTCGCCACTTCGTGGTGGTGCACTTCGACGACCTGGCCCATTTCTTCCAGTGCGTTGCACATGGCAGTACGGATCTCGTGGTCGTGGTCGAACGGCGGAACCGGGAAGTAGCCGCCCTTGACGCCTGGACGGTGGCCCTTGTTGCCACCTTCCACGTCCTGGTCGGACATCCACGAGCCCTGCTCGGAGTAGATCTTGAACATCGAGCCCGAAATGTCGGACTTGAACTTCACTTCGTCGAAGATGAAGAACTCAGGCTCAGGGCCTGCGAATACGGTGTCGCCGATGCCGGTGGAGCGCAGGAACTCTTCGGCCTGCTTGGCGATGGCGCGCGGGTCGCGGTCGTAGCCTTGCATGGTCGACGGTTCGATGATGTCGCAGACCAGGATCAGGGTCGGCTCTTCGGTGAACGGGTCGAGCACGGCGGTGGAGTCGTCCGGCATCAGGATCATGTCGGAGGCTTCGATGCCTTTCCAGCCAGCGATGGAGGAACCGTCGAACATCTTGCCGGCTTCGAAGAAGTCGTCTTCCAGCGCGTCACGGGCTGGCATGGTGACGTGGTGCTGGGTGCCCTTGGTGTCAGTGAAGCGCAGATCAATCCATTTAACGTCATGATCTTTGATGAGTTGAACCGACTTCGACATGGTGTCCTCCGGGTGGGGTAGAGCGTGCCTGTGCAGCCCTTGTAATTTGGGTGATGCCGGGCGCGAATAGTCGGCCAAGGCAACCTGCCTCACAAGGGAGCAAATTGCATGCCAGTGCCCCGAGTTGGGTTTTTCGCCCCATTCTCACGCGTTTACGGGTGCCAACGGCGCCTCA
This sequence comes from Pseudomonas sp. PS01300, assembly GCF_029960155.1. Lineage (NCBI taxonomy): Bacteria > Pseudomonadati > Pseudomonadota > Gammaproteobacteria > Pseudomonadales > Pseudomonadaceae > Pseudomonas > Pseudomonas sp. PS01300. The sequence continues at coordinate 37,547 of NZ_JASCPN010000050.1, forward strand.
GGGGTTTTTCCTGCACCCTTAGGAGGCGTTTTTTCGTTTGAGTGACCCAAAATGGTGCACGTGAAACCTTCTGTACAAAAGTTGCTCAAAGCTTGAGCGAATTCCGCTATAATCCGCGCCCCTTCTTTTTCGGCTGGCCACGCGCGCGCTGTTTTCATGAAACTAATCGTCAAAGTCTTTCCAGAGATCACCATCAAGAGCCGCCCGGTTCGAAAGCGCTTCATCCGTCAACTGGGCCGCAACATCCGCACCGTGCTCAAGGACCTGGATCCTGCGCTCGCGGTCGATGGTGTCTGGGACAATCTGGAGGTGGTCACCCGCCTGGACGACGAGAAAGTGCTGCGCGAAATGACCGAGCGCCTGAGCTGCATGCCGGGCATCGCGCATTTCCTCCAGGTCGATGAGTACCCGCTGGGCGATTTCGACGATATCGTCGCCAAGTGCAAGACGCATTTCGGCCACCTGCTGGCCGGCAAGCACTTTGCCGTGCGCTGCAAGCGCGGCGGCCACCATGATTTCAGCTCGATGGACGTCGACCGCTATGTCGGCAGCCAGCTGCGCCAGCAGTGCGGCGCCGCCGGCATCGACCTGCGCAACCCCGAAGTGGAAGTGCGCATCGAGATCCGCGACAAGCGCCTGTACGTGATCCACAACCAGCACAAGGGCATCGGCGGCTACCCGCTGGGCGCGCTGGAGCAGACCCTGGTGCTGATGTCCGGCGGCTTCGACTCCACCGTGGCGGCCTACCAGATGATGCGCCGCGGCCTGATGACCCACTTCTGCTTCTTCAACCTGGGCGGCCGTGCCCACGAGCTGGGCGTGATGGAAGTCGCGCACTACCTGTGGAAGAAGTACGGCAGCAGCCAGCGCGTGCTGTTCGTCAGCGTGCCGTTCGAAGAGGTGGTGGGCGAGATCCTCGGCAAGGTCGACAACAGCTACATGGGCGTGACCCTCAAGCGCATGATGCTGCGCGCCGCCACCAACATCGCCGACCGCCTGCAGATCGACGCGCTGGTCACCGGCGAGGCGATTTCCCAGGTGTCCAGCCAGACATTGCCCAACCTGGCGGTGATCGACTCGGCCACCGAGAAGCTGGTGCTGCGCCCGCTGCTGGCCAGCCACAAGCAGGACATCATCGACCAGGCCAATGAAATCGGCACCGCCGAGTTCGCCAAGCACATGCCCGAGTACTGCGGCGTGATCTCGGTGAACCCGACCACCTGTGCCAAGCGTCACCGCGTCGACCATGAAGAGAAGCAGTTCGACATGGCCGTGCTCGAGCGCGCCCTGGAACGCGCCCGCCTGGTGTCCATCGACCACGTGATCGATGAACTGGGCCAGGATATCCAGATCGAAGAAGTCAGCCAGGCGCTGGCCGGGCAGGTGGTGATCGACATTCGTCACCCCGACGCCCAGGAAGACCAGCCTCTGGAACTGGACGGCATCGAGGTCAAGGCCTTGCCGTTCTACGCCCTCAACAGTCGCTTCAAGGAGCTGGACCCCACGCGCCAGTACTTGCTGTATTGCGACAAGGGAGTGATGAGTCGCCTGCATGCCCACCATCTACTGAGTGAGGGGCATGCCAATGTGCGCGTTTATCGTCCGACATAAGATGCCGGGGTTGTATGGCGGCAGTATCCGCCATCGCCCTCCCGACCGACGAGCCCGTTGAGCGCCGTTCATTCACATTCGCCGCCTAGACTGGGCGGCAACCCGAATCCTCTGATCGAGATACACAAGTGATCGAAAATCTACGCAACATCGCCATCATCGCCCACGTTGACCATGGCAAGACCACCCTGGTAGACAAACTGCTGCGTCAGTCCGGCACCCTGGAGCGCAACGAGCTCAACGACGAGCGCGTGATGGACTCCAACGACCAGGAAAAAGAGCGCGGCATTACCATTCTGGCGAAAAACACCGCCATCAACTGGAACGGCTACCACATCAACATCGTGGACACCCCGGGCCACGCCGACTTCGGTGGTGAAGTAGAGCGCGTGATGTCGATGGTCGACTCCGTGCTGCTGCTGGTTGACGCCCAGGACGGCCCTATGCCGCAAACCCGTTTCGTGACCAAGAAGGCTTTCGAAGCCGGCCTGCGTCCGATCGTGGTGATCAACAAGGTCGACCGTCCGGGCGCGCGTCCTGACTGGGTTCTGGACCAGATCTTCGACCTGTTCGACAACCTGGGTGCCACCGACGAACAGCTGGACTTCAAGGTCGTCTACGCCTCGGCCCTGAACGGCATTGCCGGTCTGGACCACACCGAAATGGCCGAAGACATGACCCCGCTGTACCAGTCGATCGTCGACAACGTGCCAGCGCCAAGCGTCGACCGCGACGGTCCGTTCCAGATGCAGATCTCGGCACTGGACTACAACAGCTTCCTGGGCGTGATCGGTGTTGGCCGCATCGCCCGTGGTCGCGTCAAGCCGAACACCCCGGTTGTGGCCATCGACGTTGACGGCAAGCGCCGCAACGGTCGTATCCTCAAGCTGATGGGTCACCACGGCCTGCACCGCGTCGACGTCGAAGAAGCCCAGGCTGGCGACATCGTCTGCATCAGCGGTTTCGACGAGCTGTTCATCTCCGACACCCTGTGCTCCCCGGACGCAGTCGAGGCGATGAAGCCGCTGACCGTCGACGAGCCGACCGTTTCGATGACCTTCCAGGTCAACGACTCGCCGTTCTGCGGTAAGGAAGGCAAGTTCGTCACCAGCCGCAACATCAAGGAGCGTCTGGACAAGGAGCTGCTGTACAACGTTGCACTGCGCGTTGAAGAAGGCGACTCGGCCGACAAGTTCAAGGTATCGGGCCGTGGTGAGCTGCACCTGTCGGTACTGATCGAAACCATGCGTCGCGAAGGCTTCGAAATGGGTGTTGGTCGTCCGGAAGTGATCATCCGCGAAATCGACGGTGCCAAGCACGAGCCGTTCGAGAACGTCACCATCGACATCCCTGAAGATTCGCAGGGCAAGGTCATGGAAGAAATGGGCCTGCGTAAAGGCGACCTGACCAACATGGTGCCGGATGGCAAGGGCCGTGTACGTCTGGAATACAACATTCCAGCCCGTGGTCTGATCGGTTTCCGCAACCAGTTCCTGACCCTGACCAACGGTGCAGGCATCCTGACCTCGATCTTCGATCGCTACGCGCCAATGAAGTCCGGCCACATGTCCGGTCGTCAGAACGGCGTACTGGTATCGGTAGAGACCGGCAAGGCGCTGACCTACTCGCTGGAAACCCTGCAGGCGCGCGGCAAGCTGTTCGTCGAGCACGGCCAGGAGATCTACAACGGTCAGATCGTCGGTCTGAACAGCCGTGACAACGACCTGGGCGTCAACCCTACCAAGGGCAAGAAGCTCGACAACATGCGTGCTTCGGGCAAAGACGAAACCATCGCTCTGGTGCCACCTGTTCGCTTCACCCTGGAACAGGCCCTGGAATTCATCCAGGACGACGAGCTGTGCGAAGTCACGCCCAAGTCGATCCGTCTGCGCAAGAAGATCCTGGACGAAGGCGAGCGTACCCGCGCTGCCAAGAAAGCCAAGAACTGAGTTAGCTCAGGCTGAATGAAACGCCCCCGGTCGAAAGGCCGGGGGCGTTTTTGTTTGTGCAAGGCCTGAAACTTGCGCTGGCCGAATCGCGGGTCAAGCCCGCTCCCACAGGTAAATGCACAACCTTGTGGGAGCGGGCTTGACC
>NZ_JASCPN010000051.1:0-40390 GCF_029960155.1 Pseudomonas sp. PS01300
GTGCTTGGCCGGCAAGGCCGACGCCTACAGGCGTAGCGCTGAACCTGTAGGCGCCGGCCTTGCCGGCGAAGGGGTGTCTCAGTCTTCCAGCGGCTTGGGCGGCTTGGCGGGCTTGGCCGGTTTGGCATGCTTGCCCGGCTTGCCCTCTGGCGCAGGCTCGGCGGCGGGCGCTGCGACCGTCGGCGCCACAATGGCCTTTTCGCTGGCCGGCAACTGGTCGACCGCCGCGAAGATCTGCTCCGGCTCCACCGTGCCGTCATGCTCGATGATGTGCTTCTCGCCGTCCTTGCCCACCAGCACCACCTGGGTGCCCTTGCGCGCGCCCAGGCTGAGTTCGCGAATCAGCGCCATGGTGGTCTGCTGCTCGAGGTTCTTGTCGTCACGCTTGCCGACCATGCCCGCCACGCTGTAGAGCACCAGGTTGCGCTCCTCGAACTTGCTCTTGGTCGCCGGGTCCTTGAGGGCCTCGTTCAGGGTGCGCAAGGTCGGGTCGGCGGTGCTGGGGGCAATCACGATCAGGGGTCTGGACTTGCCCAGGTCAACGGCCAGGGGCGCGTCGTCGGCGAGCAGCGGGCTGGCGACTGCCAGCAGGGTGGCGAAGGTCAGTGACCGAACAAGCATGTGCATCTCCTTCTTGTTTCCATGCACCAAAGACTACAGATCAAAGCGAAAGATCCGAGCGAGCCTAAACGACTGCCCGCGTGTGTGGACGTTTACAAAAGTAACTTTCGGTTTCAAGGGTAGCTGTGCATGTGCAGAGGATAGCTGAAGGTCAGGGATGTGTCGGGCCACTGGCCCCTTCGCCGGCCAGGCCGGCTCCTGCAGGTTCGCTCAATGGTGGTGTGCAGGGGCGCAACAGCCCCATCAGAACAACCCCATCTGCCGATCGATCAGGGTGCTGAAGTCATCCCCCACAAACGGCAGTATCGCATCGGCCACCGGCTGCAGTTGCCGGGTCAGGTAATGCTCGTAGTCGATGCCGTTGCGCCGGTTTTCCAAAGGCTCGGGCCCGGCCAGGGTCATCACGTAGCTGATCCACCCGCCATTCTGGTACTGGCGTGGCCGCCCCTGGCTGTCGTTGAACTCGTCGGCCATGCGCGCCGCCCGCACATGCGGCGGCACGTTGCGCTGGTAGTCGTCCAGGGGCCGGCGCAGGCGTTTGCGGTAGACCAGTTGATCGTCCAGCTCCCCGGCCAGGGTGCGCTGCACGTAGTCCTTCACATAGGCCTGGTGCGGCCTGCGCTCGAAAATGCGCTGGTACAGCTCCTGCTGAAAGTGCTGGGCCAGCGGCGACCAGTCGGTGCGCACGGCCTCCAGGCCCTTGTAGACCATCTCGTCGGGCCCGCCCTCGCGGTGCACCAGGCCCGCATAGCGCTTCTTGCTGCCCTCCTCGGCACCGCGGATGGTGGGCATCAGAAAGCGCTTGTAGTGGGTTTCGTACTGCAGCTCCAGCGCACTGTCCAGGCCGTACTCATCGCGCAGGTGCTCGCGCCACCACTGGTTGACCTGCTGCACCAGGGCACGCCCGATCTCCCCGGCCTGCGCCTCGTCATGGGCCCGCTTGAGCCACACGAAGGTCGAGTCGGTATCGCCGTAGATCACCGTGTAGCCCTGGGCCTCGATCAGCTCGCGGGTGCGGCGCATGATCGCGTGCCCGCGCATTGTGATCGACGACGCCAGGCGCGGGTCGAAAAAGCGGCAGCCACTGGAGCCAAGCACCCCGTAGAAGGCGTTCATGATGATCTTCAGCGCCTGCGACAGCGGCGCATTGTGCTCGCGCTTGGCCTGCTCGCGGCCCTGCCACACGCGCTCGACGATGGCCGGCAGGCAATGCCGGGTGCGCGAGAAGCGTGCGCCGCGAAAACCCGGCACCGAGTGTTCGTCATCCGGCTCGCGCAGGCCCTCGACCAGGCCGATGGGGTCGATCAGGAAGGTGCGGATGATCGACGGGTACAGGCTCTTGTAGTCCAGCACCAGCACCGACTCGTACAGGCCGGGGCGCGAATCCATCACGAAGCCGCCGGGGCTGGCCTCGTCCGGGCGCCCGCCCAGGCTTGGGGCGACAAAGCCCTGGCGGTGCATCAGCGGTATGTACAGGTGACAGAACGCCGCCACCGAACCGCCGCTGCGGTCGGCCGGCAGGCCGGTGACCGTGGCGCGTTCGAGCAGAAAGGTCAGCAGCTCGGTCCTGGCGAAGATGCGCGTGACCAGCTCGCAGTCCTTGAGGTTGTAGCGCGCCAGGGCCGGCTTGTCCTCGGCGAACATGCGGTTGATTTCGTCCATGCGCTGGTACGGCGTATCGATGGCCTTGCCTTCGCCGAGCAGGGTCTGGGCGACGTTCTCCAGGCTGAACGAGGGGAAGCTCCAGGTCGCCGACCGCAGCGCCTCGATGCCGTCGATGATCAGGCGCCCGGCAGCGGCGGCAAAAAAGTGCGTGCGGCTGCCGTGCTCGCGCCATTCCATCACCTCGCCGCCGCGCCCCAGGCGCAGCGGCACCTGCAACTGCTGGGCATGGGCGTGCAGCACGCGCAGGTCGAACTGCACCAGGTTCCAGCCGATGATCGCGTCGGGGTCGTGCCGGGCCATCCAGTCGTTCAGGCGCTCCAGCAGCTGGGCACGGCTGGCGCAGTACTCCAGGTCGAAGTCCACGCCACTGGCGTCGCCGTTGGCCGGGCCGAGCATGTACACCTGGCGCTGGCCACAACCTTCCAGGGCAATCGAGTACAGCTCGCCGCGCTCGGTGGTCTCGATGTCCAGCGACACCAGGCGCAGGTTCGGCCGGTAGTCCGGGGCCGGCTTGAGCTGGGCGTCGAGCAGCAGGCCGTCGGCATCGGGGCGGCCGCTGAACGTCACCGGGGCAGTGATGAAGCGCTCCATCAGGTAGCGCTCGGGCGGGCGGATGTCGGCTTCCAGCAGGTCGACGCCCGCGGCGCGCAGGCGTTTTTCCAGCTGCATCAGCTGGCGATGCTGGCGGCAGTACAGGCCCAGCACCGGTCGGTGGCGGAAGTCGCACAGCGCCAGCTCGCGCAGCTCGACGTCGCGTTCGGTGCGCAGCACCGCCTCGACATGGGCACGCTGGGTGGCGGCGACGAACGCCACCGACGTCTGCACGGGCAGGCGCAACTGGCGCGGGCCCTGGTCGGTCGCCAGCCAGAACTCCACGCATGTGCCCTCTGGCGTATCCCGCCAGTGCCGGGTCAGGACAAAGCCCTGTTGAACCTCCACCGCTGCAACCTCGTACCCCTGTCAATGCGCCGATTCTACCTGATAGTGCCGGGCTTACCCGGCATTGCGCCGCCCCAGCGGAAAACCGTGCCGGTGCGAACGCAGGGTCAGGGTCAACGCCAGCCCCACCAGCGCCAGCAGCAGCCACGGGAAACTCTGCACGCCCCAGTGGCTCAGCAGCACGCCGCCCACCAGCCCGGCCACGGCGATGGCCAGGTTCCACACGGTGACGATCATCGACTGCGCCACGTCCGCGCCCTCGCCCGCCGCATCGGCACTGGCGGTCTGCAGCAGGGTGCCGGCGCCGCCGAAGCTCAGGCCCCACAGCGCCACACTGAAGTACACCAGCAGCGGCGCACCGGTAGCCAGGCCCAGCAGCACCGACGCCACGCCGAAACCGACCAGGCTGCCCAGCACCAGCCGGCGCAGGTGGCGGTCGATCAGCACGCCCACCACGCCAATCCCCACCAGCGCGGCGCAGCCGAACAGCAGCAGTACCGGGCCGGTGCTGCCGGCCATGCCGCCGGCCTGCAGAAACGGCACGATGTAGGTGTACAGCACGTTGTGCGCCAGCACCCAGGTGAAGATCACCGCCAGCACCGCGCTCACCCCGGGGGTGGCCAGCACCTGGCCGATGGCGGCACGCCTGCCGGCCGGCAGGCCGTCGAAGTCCGGCACGCTGAGCAGCACCCAGCCCATCAGCACCAGGGTCGCCAGCGACACCAGCACGAAGGTGCTGCGCCAGCCCAGCAGGTCGCCCAGCCAGGTGCCCGCCGGCACCCCCAGCGACAGCGCCAGGGGCGCGCCGATCATGGCCACCGCCATCGCCCGGCCCTGCTGGCTCACGCTGACCATGCGCCGTGCGTACCCGGCGATCACGCCCCACGCCAGGCCGGCCGCCACCCCGCACATGAAGCGCGCCGCCAGGGTCAGGGTGTAGTGCTCGGACACCGCCGTCACCGTGTTGAACACCCCGAAGCCGAGCACCGCCAGCATCAGCACCCTGCGTCGGCGCCAGCCCTGGGTCAGGGTCACCAGCGGGATCGCCGCCAGCAGCGAGCCCAGCGCATAGGCCGTGACCAGTTGCCCGGCCATCGCCTCGCTGACCTGCAGGCCGCTGGCGATGTGCCCCAGCAGGCCGGCCGGCAGGGTCTCGGTGAGAATCGCGATGAAGCCGGCCATCGACAACGCCAGCAGGCCGGACAACGGGAACGCCGGTTCGGCCTCCACCCCTGCTGCGGCCTGGGCCGGGCAACTGCTCTGGGACATGGTGCAAACTCCTGAAATAAAAAAGTGACTGCACGGTAATCCTTCCCGCCACTGCGGAAAAAGACGGGTAGAATTCCGCACAATCCGGACACACCTGTCCGCAATCGGAGAACGACCATGGACAGCCTCAGCGGCTTCGTGGTGTTTGTGAAAGTGGCCGAAACCCGCAGTTTCGTGGCCGCCGGCAAGGCCCTGGGGGTCAGCGCCTCGGCGGTGGGCAAGCGCGTGGCGCGGCTGGAGAGCCGGCTGGCGGTACGCCTGTTCCACCGCAGCACCCGCAGCATCACCCTCACTGCCGAGGGCGCGCTGTTTCTGGAGCGCAGCCGGCGCATCCTGGCCGAAATCGAAGCCACCGAAGCCGAGCTGTCCCAGGCCAGCCAGGCCCCGCGCGGCAAGCTGCGGGTGAGCCTGCCCCAGGTCAGCAGCATGATCGTGCCGCTGCTCAGCGACTTCATCGGGCAGTACCCGCAGATCGAACTGGACCTGGACTTCAGCGACCGCATGGTGGATATCGTCGGCGAAGGTTTCGACGTGGTACTGCGGGCCGGCGAACCCTCCGATTCGCGTCTCAATGCCCGCCGCCTGGGCGACTTCCGGCATGTGCTGGTGGGCTCGCCGGCCTACTTCGCCGAGCACGGCACGCCGCGCCATCCCCGCGAGCTGGCCCTTCACGCCGGGCTGCACTACCGCTTCCTGACCACCGGCAAACTCCAGCGCTGGCCACTGCGCCGCGCCGACAACGGCGCCGACCACGAGGTGCCGGTGTCGATGGTGTGCAACCACCTGGAAACACGCATCTGCTTTGCCATGCGCGGCCACGGTATCGCCTGCCTGCCGGACTTCACCATCACCCAGCAACTGGAACGCGGCGAACTGGTGACGGTACTGGATGAACACCTGGACCACGGCGGTTGTCTGTACCTGTTGTGGCCATCGGGGCGACAGATGTCGCCCAAGCTGCGGGTATTCATCGACTTCATGGAGCAACGGCTGTTTGCCCCGGTGCCGCCAACCGCTAGAATGCCGACCCAGGAGCCCCACCCAACCATGGATAGCCGGATACCGACATGAACAGCGCTGCCCTTTTTTCGCGGATGGAACGTTAACGTGTTTTCTGCCTGTCGCTACATCAGCCTGCTCTGTCTGCTGCCCGCCCTGGCCCTGGCCGATGAGGTGCGCATCGACCCCCACGCCGACCTGCTGTACCGCCAGGCCCTGCCGTTTCTGGAGCAGGCCGATGCCCGCAGCCGTGCCCTGCCACTGACCCCCGAGCCCGGCGACCAGGAGCTGATCGGCGAGGTCGAGGCGCTGGGGCGCATCCTGGAACCGGCGGTGGCGCTGCTGCGCAAGGCGGCCGAACTCGACCACCCGGTGGCGCAGTACCGCCTGGCGCTGTTCTACATCACCTACCTGCCGCAGAACGACATCGCCAGGTCCGCCTGCCCGCTGCTCGAAGCCAGCATTCGCCAGGGCTTCGCCCCGGCCGCCCTGGGCATCACCACCTGGTGCCCGGCCTTCAGCGACAGCGCCGACTACCGCCAGGCGCTGGAACGCATACCGCTGAACAACACCCTGTACGCCCCCTATTACCCGCAGCCGGCGGTGCGCCTGGAATGCAATCGCCAGCAGCCCCAGGGGCTGAACATGCAGTGGGGGCGCCAGCGTGACTTCCAGGCCGAGGTCTACCGCCTGCTAGGCACCATCGACCCGGGCCAGCGCCTTACCTACTACCAGAAGGCCGTCGACATCAATGGCTGCCTGCCGGCGCAGCGACGCCTCACCAGCCAGCGCTGAAGTACGCGGGCACCGCAAGATCGTACAAGGCAAGCGCCCACGGCTCTGGCATCCTGTGCAACCGACCCCAAGCGTGTGTTGTCATGTCCCGTTCTGCCGTTGCCCGCACTGCCTACATCCAAGGCTCGATCGCCTGCCTGCCGCTGTCGCTGGCGGTGGCCCCCTGGGGGCTGCTGGCCGGTTCCATGGCCATCGAGGCCAACCTCACCCCGCTCGAAGGCCAGGGCCTGTCGGCCATCGTGTTCGCCGGCGCCGCGCAACTGGTGGCCATTGGCATGCTCAAGGGCGGCGCCAACCTGTTCTCGATCCTGCTCACCACCCTGCTGCTGACCTCCCAGCACCTGCTGTACGGCCTGTCGATGCGCCCGGTGATCGCCGACCTGCCGCTGCGCTGGCGGCTGGGCCTGGGCTTTCTGCTGACCGACGAATTCTTCGCCCTCACCAGCCAGTACGACCGCCAGCAGTTCAACCGCTGGTACGCGCTGGGCGTGGGCCTGACCTTCTACATTGCCTGGAACCTGTTCACCCTGGCCGGCATCGTGCTGGGGCGCAACATCCCGCACCTGGACCAGCTGGGCCTGGATTTCTCCATCGTCGCCACCTTCGTGGCGCTGATCGCGCCGCTGGTACGCAACCTGGCCACGGTGGTGTGCGTGGCCGTGGCCCTGTTCAGCTCGGTGCTGTTCAGCTACTGGCACTGGGAAACCGCGCTGGTGCTGGCCGGGCTGCTGGGCATGAGCGCAGGCTTCATCTGCCAGAAACTGACCGGAGCACGCACATGATCATGCTGCTGATCGTTGCCATGGGCCTGCTGGTGTTTCTCAACCGCTACGCCTTTCTCGAACCCCGCCTGCCGTTGCGCCTGAGTTCCAATGCGCGGCAGTTCCTGGGGTTTGCCGTGCCGGGCATGCTCACCGCCATCTGCGGGCCGATCGTGTTCATGCCTGACCACCAGCTCGACCTGAGCCTGGCCAACCCCTACCTGCTGGGCGCGGTCGTGGCCGTCGTGCTGGTGCTGTGGACCCGCAGCGTGCTGCTGAGCATGTTGCTGAGCATGGGGTTGTTCTTCGTGCTGCGCTGGTGGTTGAACGGCGCCCCATGAAAACCGTGCTGCGTGAACAGACCCGCCTGTGGCAGGCCCAGGCGCTGGGCGACATCGAGATGCTGCATGCGCGCTACGTGCAGCAGCGCTTCGCCCCGCATGTGCACGAAGGCTACGTGATCACCATCATCGAGTCCGGTGCACAGCGCTTCTGGCACCGTGGCAGCGAGCACCTGGCGCCCGAGGGCAGCATGGTGCTGATCAACCCGGACGAGCTGCACACCGGTGCCAAGGCGCATGCCCATGGCTGGCGCTACCGTGGCTACTACCCCGAGCAGGAGCGCATCACCTCGGTGCTGGACGAGCTGGAGCTCAAGCGCGGCGGCCTGCCCATTTTCAAGGCCAGCGTGCTGCACGACCCGCAGCTGGCGCGTGCCTTCAGTGGCTTGCACAGCCTGGCCGAGCATGGCGCCAGTGCGCTGGAGCAGCAGACCGCGTGGCGCGAGGCGGTGTTGCTGCTGGTGCAGCGTCATGCCGGGGCGCGCGAGGCGCGGGCACCGGGGCAGGAGCCGCAGTCGGTGGCCAGGGCCAAGGAGCTGATGGAAAGCCGGCTGGCCTACCCGCCGTCGCTGGAGGAGTTGGCGGTTGCGGTGGGGTTGTCGCCGTTTCATTTTGCCCGGGTGTTTCGCCAGGCTACCGGCCTGCCGCCGCATGCCTGGCTCAAGCAGCGCCGGCTGAGCCGTGCGCGGGAACTGCTCAAGGCTGATTGCCTGCCGTTCAACGTTGCGTTTGCGCTGGGGTATTCGGACCAGAGTCATCTGAACCGGCAATTCAAGCAGGCGTACGGCGTGACGCCGGGGGAGTATCGGCGGGCGTGTTCGGTGTGAGGTGCCGGGCTGCCCCCACGACCTGGAGCCAATGCAGGAGCCGGCCTTGCCGGCGAAGGGGTCAGCCCCTCACCCATGCACCCAGCGCCGATGCAGCCCTCGCGCCAGTGCATCCAGCATGAAGCCCAGCACCCCGATCACCAGCACCATCGCCATCAGCTCCGAGTACGCCAGCCGGTCGCGGGTATCCAGAATGAAATACCCCAGCCCCGCACTCACCCCGAGCATCTCGCACGGCACCAGCACGATCCACAATATGCCGATGGCCAGCCGCACGCCGGTCAGCACATGCCCCACCACCCCCGGCAGGATCACCTTGCGCAAGGTCTCCCAGCGCGTGGCGCTCAGGCTGCGGCTCAACTGCAACCAGCGCGGGTCGAGCTGACGCACACCCGCCGCCGTGTTGAGCAAGATCGGCCACAACGCGGCAAACGCCAGCAGGAAGTAGATCGGCGCATCACCCACCCCCATCAGCATCACCACCACCGGCATCCACGACAGCGGCGAGATCATGCGCAGGAACTGGAACGCCGGGGTGGTCGCCGCGTCCAGGCGCCGGTAGCTGCCCACCAGCAAACCCAGCGGCACGCCCACCAGCAACGCCAGCACCAACCCCACCAGAATGCGCTTGAGGCTCACCGCCACATGCTCGTACAGCTCGGCATGCCCCAAAAGCTCCAGCAGGCTGGCAAAGGTGGCCTGCGGCGCAAACCGCAAGGCCAGCCCGTCACCGCCGAACAGCACGATCCCACCCCACCACAGCAACAACAGCACCAGCAGCCCGGCGATACCCAGGGCCGCGTGTTTGACTGGCTTGACCATCAGACCGCGAACTCCTCGCTGCGCTCGAAGCTGTCGGGCAAGCCGAAGGCCTTGAGCCCGCCAACGGCACCGATGGCGTTGCGCACGAAGCGGTCATCCACCAGGTCGCGGGCGGTCTGTTGCGGGTCCAGTGCGGCCAGGAAGCCCTTGTCGCCTTCGATCAGGGTGTCCTTGAGGCGGCGCACCAGTTCCTCGGTGTAGCTGGGGAACGGGTACGGCTGGAAGTCGATGCGCTGCTCGTCCCACTGCGCATGCCGGATCGCCCCGCTCTGCACATACTGTTCGCGGCTGTCGGCAGCCGGCGTGAGCACCCGGCCCAGCACCTCGGGGGCATGCGGGGTGTAGCGGTTGGCACCGCTCTTGGACAGAATCTGCGCCGCCTCGGCGCGGTGGTCGCGGGTCCACAGCTGGGCCTTGACGATGGCGTTGACCACCTTCTGCGACCACTCGGGGCGATTGTTCAGGTCGTGCTCGTGCATGAACACCACGCAGCATGCATGGTTGCGCCACACGTCGCCGGTAAAGCGCTGCACGCGCCCGACCTTGAGTTCCTCGGCCAGGGCATTGAACGGCTCGGCGACGATGTAGCCGGCAATGCGCTTGCTGGCCAACGCCGGCGGCATGTCCGAAGGCGGCAGTACCACCAGGTTGACCTCGTTGGCCGCCACCGCAGCCGTCGCCGCCCGCGACACCGGCTGCAAGCCGTTATCACGGAACAGTTGCTGCACCACCACGTTGTGAATGGAGTACCAGAACGGGATCGCCACCGTCTTGCCGCCCAGCTGCTTCACCTCGGTGATGTCCGGGGCCACGGTCAGCCCCGAGCCGCCCACGTGGTTCCAGGCCACCACCTTGGCCGGCACCTTGCTGCCGTAACGCGCCCATACGGTCATCGGCGACAGCAGGTGGATCACGTTGACCTGCCCGGAAATGAACGCCTCGATCACCTGCGCCCAGCTGCGCAGCAGCACCGGGCGCTCGGCCTTGATGCCCTCGGCGTCGAACAGGCCGTTGTTGTGCGCCACCAGCAACGGCGTGGCGTCGGTGATCGGCAGGTAGCCGATGCGCACCGGCGCATCCGGCTCGGCGGCGGCACGCGCCTGCAGGCTGCTCAGCAGCGGCATCGCACCGGCGGCACTGAGCACCGCGCTGAGTTTGAGAAAATCACGACGAGTGTGGGTGAAGTCGTCCAGGCACATGGGCAGTCTCCGACGGCGTAGGCAAAGAATCGGTTGGGGAAGTGTGGGTGCGGCTCGCCCGCCGAAGGGTCTTGAGAATCTCGATGCGCAACGCGCCCAGTGCCTCGACCTGCTGCTCACGCGGGTGCGCCAGGTCGATGGGCCATTGGCCGAGGGTCCGCGCCGGGTGGTCGCCCAGTAGCAGGATGCGGTCGGACAACAGCAGGGCCTCGTCGATATCGTGGGTGATCAGCACCGCAGCGGTGCCGTGTTCGGCGATCACGCTCAGCAGCAGTTGCTGCATGTCGGCGCGGGTCACTTCGTCCAGCGCGCCAAAGGGCTCGTCCAGCAGCAGTACATGGGGCTGGCGCGCCAGGCAGCGCGCCAGCGCGGTGCGCTGGGCCATGCCGCCGGACAACTGCGCCGGGTAATGCTGGCGTGCATGCTGCAGGCCCACGGCGGCGATCGCATGGTCGATGCGCGCCTCGCGCTCGGCCTTGGCCAAACGCGGCTGGCGAGCGAAATCCAGGCCGAAGGCGACGTTGCTTTCCAGGCTCAGCCAGGGCAGCAGGCTGGGGTCCTGGAACGCCACCGCCACCCGTGGATGCGGGCCGTCCAGCGGCTCGCCGAGCAGGCTCACGCGACCATCGCGCGCCGCCTGCAAGCCGGCCAGTACCCGCAGCAGGCTGGACTTGCCCACCCCGCTGGGGCCCAGGATCGACACCACTTCGCCCGGCGCCAGGTCCAGGTCGAAGCCTTCGAGCAGGGTTTGCCAGCCCTGTTCGCGGGCGTAGCCCAGGCTGATACCGCGGGCCTGCAGTACCACCTTGCTCATGCTGCGCGTGCCTGGCGTTGCAGCTCGGCGCGCAGTTGCACCAGGCTCGGGGTCACGATCGGCACGAACGCCGACTCGCGCCAGCGCCGCGCAAAGCCTGCGCCGTACTCGCTCAGGTAGGCCTTGCCGCCGCTGGCCTGCAGCTCCAGTTGCAGCGCCTCGCCAACAATCTCGGCCAGGCTGATGCGCACCTTGAACAGCGACGCCGGGTTGCCCAGGAAGCGCCCGTCGAGCAGGCCGGCCTTGAGCTCGCTCACCACATCGGCCAGCAGCTCGCGCTGCGCCTCGAGGGTTTGCGCCAGCACCGAACGCACCCCCTGCAGATGCCCCTGCGCTTCCTGCAAGGCGCGCCGCGCCAGGCCGATGGCCATGCCGCACTGCAGGCCCAGGAACGCCGGGCGCACCGCCGGCAGGAACTGCCGGGCATCCTCATGCAGCAGCCAGTCGCGGCCCAGGGCCACCTGATCGAAATCCAGCGCGGCGGTATTGCTCGACTGCAGGCCCATCAGTTGCAGGTCGGGGGAGCGCTGCACCCCCGCGATGCCGTCGGGGATCGCCACCACGAACGGTGCACCGCCTTCGGCGCGGTCGATGGCGGCCGCCACCACGAAGCCGCCCTTGCGCAGGTTGGTGACCCAGTGCAGGCGCCCGTTGAGCGCCCAGCCCTGCTCGCCGCGCGCCGTGGCGCTGACCTGCAGCGACTCGATGCCGGACAGAAACTTCATTGCGTTGGAGAGCCCGGTGGCACCGGCCAGCTCACCGCTGAGCAACGACGGCAGCAGGCGCTCGCGCAGGGCGCTGTTGGGGCTGTGCAGCAGGTATTCGATAAAGGCCCGCTGGCCCCAGAACACGAAGGCGGCGGCCAGCGAATAGCTGGCAACGCTGGCCACGGTTTCCACGGCGTCGGCCACACTGGCGCCGCTGCCGCCCTGACGCGGGTCCACACCCACACCCAGCACCTTGGCTGCGGCCAGTTGCCCCAGCACCTGCTGCGGGTCGCACCGGCCCTGGTCGAGCGCCTCGGCATTGGCCTCCAGCCAGTGCTGCAATACGGGATCAAGCATGTTCTTTCCTCCTTAGAACAGGGCGCCAGCCACACACTGGCGCCACGGGGCTCACTGAGCGTCGGCCTGCCAGCGGTACTTGGCCAGCTCGTCATTGAGCGGCGTGCGCGCAAACACGTTGGCGAAATTGCACAGCGTGGCCAGGCTCACCCCCAGGATAACTTCCAGGGCATGGCCTTCGGTGTAACCGGCCTCGCGAAACTCAGCGTAGGTGGCATCGCTCACATTGCCACGGGTGGCAATCACTTCGCGGGCAAACTTGGCCAGGGTTTCGAGCCTGGGCGATGGTAACTCGCCGCGCGCACGCAGGGCCTGCACCACTTCTTCGGGCAGCTTGGCCTTGTTCAGCGCCACCGCCGTATGGCCGGCCACGCAGAAGTCGCAGCCGTGCTGGGTGGCGGCAATGAGCTGCACCACTTCGCGCTCGGCCAGGCTCAGCTCGGTCTTGCCATTGAGCGCCGAAACCGTCACATAGGTTTCCAGCGCGGCCGGCGCGTTGGCCAGCACGCCCAGCAGGTTGGGAATGAAGCCGGAATTCTTCTGCGCGTTCTCCAGGAACGGGCGCGCGGCTTCCGGGGCGCTTTGCACGGTGTGTAGAGTGATGCGTGACATGGCGTGGTCTCCTGCATACTGAAGGTGTTCGCCAAGTCTGTTGGTTATAAGAAAACCGATCCATATTCTACAGTCGCGATTACTTGCTCCAGAGTGTTTCCATTAGATGATTTCTTCCAGCGTTTTGGTCGATTGGTTATTAGAGCGTCTGGAACTGGACGCCAGCTTGTTCCATGTGGGGCGCTACTGCGGTGGCTGGCACGCCAGCACCCAGGGCCTGGCCCGGGCCAGCTTTCATGTGGTGGTGCAGGGCCACTGCTGGCTGCACATCGACGGCCAGCCCGAGCCGCAGCGGCTGGAGGCCGGCGAGGCGGTGTTCCTGCTGCGCGACCTGCCCTATCGCCTGTCCGACAGCGCCGACAGCGACACCGCGCGCTGCCAGCCGCGCATCCCGATGCAGGCACTCGACAGCCAGGCGGCGGATGGCGTGGGGCTGGTGTGCGGGTTCTTTCACTTTCAGCCGGGGCTGTCGTCGCTGATGGCCGAGTCGCTGGCCGACTGGATCATCCTGCGCACCGGCGACCCGTCGCTGCAGGCGGCGCGGGCGCTGTTCGAGCTGATCCTGGAGGAATGCCAGCGCACCCCCGCACCCTCCTCCACCCTGCTGGAGCGCCTGAGCCAGTTGCTGTTCTTGTACGTGCTGCGCCAGCAGGTGAGCGACAACCAGGACCTTGGCGGCCTGGTCGCCCTGGCCCGTCACCCGGCGTTCGCCCCGCTGCTGGAGCAGTTGATCGAACACCCCGAACAGCCCTGGTCGCTGGAGAGCATGGCCGCCTGCACAGGGCTGTCGCGCTCGGCCTTCTTCAAGCGTTTCAACGAGCTGGCCGGCCAGTCGCCGGGCCAGGTGCTGCTGGCGCTGCGCATGCGTCACGCCTGCCAGTTGCTCAAGGCCAACAACACCGTCGAGCAGGTCTGCGCAGCGGTGGGCTACCAGTCCATCGCCGCCTTCACCCGGGCGTTCGGCAAGGCCATCGGCGTGCAGCCCGGCGCCTACCGCCGCCAGCACGAGGGCCGCTGAAACAAAGGCTGTGCGGTAATCGAACAGAACCCGTCGTCGCCCCCTAAAGTCATGCGCCGCGCCTCCGATAGCAGCCTACCCACCGCACAGAGTGGGGGTATTTTTTACTGCCAGGAGTAATGCCCGCATGCTTGCCGACCTCAAGATCCGCACCGGAATGTTCTGGGTGCTGCTGCTGTTCAGCGCCACCCTGCTGTTTTCCACCGTCAGCGCCTGGCGGGCGGCGGTGGGCAGCGACGCGCAGATCAACGAGCTGGACCAGACCGCCCAGCAGTCCGACCGCCTCAACAACGCGCTGCTGATGGCGATTCGCGCCAGTGCCAACGTGTCGTCGGGCTTTATCGAGCAGCAAGGCGGCCACCTCGACAGTGCCAAGGCGCGCCTGGCCATGTCGCAAAAGCTGCTGGGCGACAGCCAGGCGCTGGTCGACGCCTTCGTCACCAACACCCATGAGCCGGCGCAAAAGGCCCTGGCCCAGGACCTGCAGCGCACCTTCGCCGACTACGCCAACGCCGTGGCCGGGCAGCGCGCCGCCACGCTCAAGGGCTCGCTGGACGACTACTTCACCGTCAACGTGGATGCCGGCAACGCCATGCGTGCCCTGCAGGCGCTGCGCCAGCAACTGGTGGCAGCCCTGGCCGAGCGCAGCCGGCAGATCATGGCCGAGTCCGACCAGCGCCTGGCCACGGCCCAGTGGCTGAGCGTGCTGCTGGGGCTGTTGACCCTGGTGCTGGCCGCCGTGTGCTGGGCCTTTATCGTCGCCCGTGTGCTGCGCCCGCTGCGCGAGGCCGGCGTGCATTTTCAGCGCATTGCCGGGGGCGACCTGAGCGTGCCGGTGACGGTACGCAGCCACAACGAGATCGGCCAGCTGTTCGCCGAACTGGAACGCATGCAGCACAGCCAGCGCGATACCCTGGGGCAGATCACCGCCTGCGCCACGCAGCTGTCCAGCGCCGCCCAGGCCCTGGACAGCGTGACCGAGCAGAGCACCCAGAGCCTGCGCCAGCAGGACCAGGAGCTGGAACAGGCCGCCACGGCGATTACCGAGATGACCACGGCGGTCGAGGAAGTGGCGCGCAATGCGGTGTCCACCTCCCAGGCGGCCAGTGCCTCCAATGCCTTGGCCGAACAGAGCCGCCAGCAGGTGGCCGACAACATCGACGGCACCCAGGCCATGGCTCGCGAAGTGGCGATCAGCGGCGAGCGCCTGCAACAGCTGGCTGTGCAGATTCGCGAGATCGGCACGGTGCTGGAGGTGATCCGTTCGGTGTCGGAGCAGACCAACCTGCTGGCGCTCAATGCCGCCATCGAGGCGGCGCGTGCCGGCGAGGCCGGGCGCGGGTTTGCGGTGGTGGCCGATGAGGTCAGGACCCTGGCCTACCGCACGCAGCAATCGACCCAGGAAATCGAGCAGATGATCAACAGCGTGCAACAGGGCACCCAGGCGGCGGTGGACTCGATGCAGGCCAGTACCGGCCGCGCGCAGTCCACGCTGGGCATCACCCAGGCGTCAGGCCAGGTGCTGGAGGGCATCTACACGGCCATCGGCCAGATCAACGAGCGCAACCTGGTGATTGCCAGCGCGGCAGAGGAGCAGGCCCAGGTGGCCCGCGAGGTGGATCGCAACCTGCTGAACATTCGTGAATTGTCGGGCCGCTCGGCGGCGGGCGCCGAGCAGACCCGCGTCGCCAGCCATGCGCTGTCGCAGTTGGCCACGCAACTGACCACGCTGGTCACGCGCTTTATCGTCTGAGGTGCGGCGCCGGTTCGCCGGCAAAGCCGGCGCCTACAGGGCACCGCGCCCCTTCAGAACCACTCCCGACGCTCCTCGAACGCGGCCCGGATCATGGTCACCAGCACCTGCACCAACGCCGCCTGCGCCGCACGCTCATGCACCGCCAGCCACACCGTGCGGCGCATCGGCGCCTCCAGCAACCCCGGCAATGCCAGCAGGCCACGGTCCAGCTGCGCCGCATAATGCGGCAGCAAGCCGATGCACGCGCTGCACTTGATCAACTGGCTGAACAGGTCGTAGCCCGGCACCCGCGTCACCCCCGCCTCGCGCTCGCTCAACAGGCGGTTCCACGGCGCCAGCGCCGCCACCTGGGCCTCGCCCTGCCACTGCACCAGCATGTAGTCGCGCAGGTCGTCCCGGCACACCGGCCGGTTGCTCTCGCGCGAATAGCGCTTGGCAATGTGCGGGTGATACTCCAGCTGCGCCAGGCGCGTCGGCGCCTCGCCGGCAAACCCCGGCAGCGGCACGCTGCCCGCCTCGTCATCGAGCCACAGCACCACATCGGCCTGCGCCAATCCCTGTGCATCCAGGCCGCTGACATCCAGGCGGATCCCGGCGTTCTGGCGCACGAAAGCCACCAGGTTGCGCGCCAGAATGTCCTGCATGATCGGCTCGGCCACCGCCAGGCGCACCAGCACCGGCGCATCCAGCGCGGTCATGGCCTGTGGCTTGCTGCTCAGGCTCGACTGCAGCAACGCCTGCAACTGGCGCCCCTCGCGGCTGAGCACCAGGGCATGGCCGCGGTTGACGAACAATGGATACCCCACCCGCGCTTCCAGCTGCGCCAGCTTCTTGCGCAACAGGGTGGACCTGAGGTTGAGGCTGCGCGCAGCCTGCATGAAGCAGCCGCACCGCGCACTGGCCAGAAAACAGCTGAGCATCTGCTCGTCCTGCACCCAGCCCAGCCCGGCCCGCACCTTGGCCAGCGGCTCGGCCGGCGGATAATCGGGCACGTAGTGCGGCATATCGAACATCGGCATCCTCGCCTCCTGCCGGGCCCCGGCCAGGGCCCGCTCTTCCTTGATCGACGCCGCCTAGCGGCTGGCGTCCATGACCTGATTGAGCGCAGCGCCATCGATACTCAGCGTCGCGCTGTTGAACATGCCGTCCACGTAGGCCCGGGCCACCTGTTCCTGGCGCTGGGCCCGCAACAGGTCACGCAGGCTGTCGCGCACCTCGTCCAGGCTGGCCACACGCGGCGGCTGCACCTCGATGAGCTTGACGATGTGAAAGCCCGCCGCACTCTGCAACGGCTCGCTCACCGCCCCTTCCTTGAGCTGCGGCACCGCATCGCGCACCTGCGGCAGCAACTGGCTCAGCGGCTGCAGACCACTGTCGCCGCCACGCTGCGCGCTCTCGCGGTCCTGCGAGTTGGCCCTGGCCAGCGCGGCAAAGTCGGCATTGGCAGCCTGGGCCTGCTTGCTCAGGGCCAGCGCCTGCTTGCGCACGCGTGCCACCGACTGCTCGTCCGGCACCGCCAGGAAGATCTGGCTCAGGTGATAGCGCGTGGGCAGTTGCAGGCTGGCCTTGCCGTTCTCGTAGGCCGCCTGCAGTTCAGCCTCGCTGGGGTAGTCGGCCGGTACCTGGCTGACCGAGTTCAGGTAGTCGCGCAGCACGATCTGCTCCACCACCGCATGGGTCTGCGCCTGCACATCGGGACGCTCCGACCAGCCCTGGGCCTGGGCCTGCTGGTACAGCGCCTTTTCCGCCAGGCGCGAGCGAATCCAGCCCTCCAGGGCCTGGCGATTGCCGCTCAGTCCCTCGCGCGCCGGCGCCGGCAGCTTGGCGAACAGCGCCTTGAGCTCCTCCACGCTGACCTGCTGGTCGCCCAGGCGCGCCAGCGCCGGCCCCGCATCGCTCGCCACAGCGGCAACCGCCGGCGCTTTCGCGCTGGCTGCCACCGGGTCATCCCCCGTGCGCAGTGCCAACACCACTGCCACGCCCAGAACGGCCAGCGCGCCCGCGCCGGCCCACAGCGTACGTCGAGTCACGAAGCGCTCACCGCTTCAGCCCCGGCCACCGCCTCGTCCTGCACCTGGGCCACGTTGCGGCTGTAGTCGCGCAGGTACACGATGAACTCCTGCAGCAGGCGGTCCCACAGCACCAGGCTGCCCAGCAGGTGCTTGTGGCTGACGCCGTCGGCCACCATCACGTCCATCTCCATCACCAGGAACTCGCCCTGCACCGACAGCCGCGCGAAGCGGCGCGACACGTTCCAGCGTTCGGCCAGCCCGGCCGGCAGCTCGCCCTGGATGCGCAGGGCGCAGCTGTAGGTGAAGTCGAGGAACTCGCCCTCGCGCTCGGCACGGTTGCCAAAGCGCACCGCATAGCCCACGCCCTGGCTGGCACTGAGCAGTTGCACCACGGCATTCTGCTCGCTGCGATTGACTCGGCAACCTGCATCCTGCAACAGGGTGGTCAGAGAGTCGGCGCTGACGGTTTCGATCAGTTGGTTGTCACTCATGGCTTCGCTTCCTTGTGTCAATTGACTTGCGGTTTGCTGCCGCCCTGCGCGGCATCGAACTGGGTCTGGTACAGCTGATCGCCGTAGGCCTGGGCAAGTTCCTCGAACTTCACCCGGGCGCCCCCGGCAAAGGGTTGGCGCATCTTCATCACATCCGCCACATCGATCTTTTCGTAGGCCGCAAGAATCCCCTTGGCGACCCCGTACATCTGCTGATTCTTTGCCGAACACGCCAGCACCTGCTGCTCGCGCTCGGCCAGGCTGGCGGCCAGGCGCGCACGCTCGGCTTCCTTGGCCTTGGCCATGCCCAGCAGCTCGTCGTAGGCCTGCTTGTACTTGCCCAGTTGCGCGTTGCTGCTGGCCACCAGCGCCTGCGCCTGGCCGTGCAGGGCCTGCTGCTGGCCCAGCAGCTGCTCGGCCTGGCCACGGGCCTGGGCCAGTTGCGCGGTCAGTTGCTGCACCTGGGCCTGGGCCGCATCGCGTTGCTGCTCGGCGCTCTGGCGCGCCGCCGAAGCCTGCGCCTGTTCGCTCTGCAGCGCCTGCAACTGCTGGGTGGTACTGCGCAGCTGGGTGCGCAGGCGCTCTTCCATGCCTTCGGCCGCAGCCACCCCCGCCCAGCTCACGCCCAACGCCACCAGCAGGTACGAACAACAGGCCCGATAGGCTCGCTTGTTCATGCTCTTTCTCCCTGTGCGCGCCTGCTAGAAGCGCGTGTTGACTTCAAGTTGTAGCACATCGATATCGAACGGCGCGCCGTAGACCGCCTCGGTACTCATCCAGCGCGCCGTGGCGTACACGTTCTGGTCCAGGCCGTAGTTGGCACCGAGGATGTAGCCCTTGGCGTTGGTGCCGCCCAGGTGGAACGAGGAATCGTTGAAGCCGTCGGGCAAGGCATCGGGCTGGATGTGCTTGTAGCCGGCGAACAGGTTCCAGTCGCCCTGCTTTTTCAGCTCCAGCGCGTTGCCCAGGGTGAACTGCACCATCCACGCATTGGCACCGCTCTTGATGTTGCCGTCGCTGTCGAGGTTGTTGGCCAACTGGCCGGCCGAACGCTTGCGCATCTCGCCTTCGTCGTAGGCCAGGTTGTGGATGTAGTTGGCCTGGCTGCGCAGTTTGAAGTCGTGCGGCAGCTCGGTGTCCCACACCGCGTTCAGGTCCAGCAGGTTGAACTCCGATGCCAGCCCCACGAACTGCGGCTGCGGGGTGGCGGCCGGGTTGGCCGGGTTGGGCGTGATGTCGCGCAGCAGGAACAGCGTGTTGCCCTTCTGCATGAAGGTCGGGCGGCTGCCGTCACTGTCGCAGCCAGGGTCGCCGTTCCACGGCTCGCATGCCCCGGAGCGCTCGCCGGCAATGTCGTCGAAGCGGTAGTAGGCCAGCGCGCCCTTGAGCCGGTTGCTGTCGTTGATCTGCCAGTTGGCGCCCAGCTGCGCGCCGTACAGCCACTTGTTGTCGCTGCTCTCCTTGTCCAGCCCGTTGCTGCTGGCGGTGTCGGCGCTGTACTCCACCGGGAACGCGCCGAGGGTCCCGAACAGGCTCAGGCTGTCGCTCAGCGGCTGGTTGAACAGGGCCGCCACGCCGTCGAAGTTGAGGTCGTTGGAATACAGCATGTCGGTGGACATGAACGGGTTGGCGATACGCCCGCCGGTCAGGGTCACGCGCTCGCTGGCCACCCAGCTCAGGTAGCCCTGGTCGAGCCACAGGTCCTTCTTGCCGAACCCGCCGCCCAGGGTCTGGGTGGTGGACACCGGGCCGTTGTCGCTGCCGGTGCCGATGCGGATACCCGCCGTCCAGCTCGGCGACAGCACCGCCTTCAGGCCCAGGCGCGCGCGCAGGCGCAGCAGGTTCTCGCGGTCTTCGCGGGTATTGAGCAGCGGCGGCAGGTTGCGCCCGTTGTTGGGGTTGACGTCGTAGGGCCCGTCGGCGTTGAGCTTGGCGAAATCGATGATCTCGTTGCTGTTGTTGCCCGAAAAGTAGCGCGACTCGTCGCGCAGGCGCACGTCGCCATCGAAGCTGATGCGCGAGGCCCAGTCGGGGAAGGTGTTGGGCGCGGCCCAGTTCTCCTGCCTGGCCTGGGCCATCACCTCGGCCTTGACCTCGTCGCGGATCTGGTCGCGCACGATGGCCGGCACATACTGCACGCGCACCTCGCCATTGGCCGCCGGCACCGCCGCCACGCTGGCGCGGGCCTGCACCGCCTCGCTTTCGGCCTGGTCGATCAGGGCCTGGGCCTGGTCCTGCTTGAGCACACCCTGCTGCACCAGCAGGCGGATCAGGTTGATCGTCGCGTTCTGCGACGGCGCCGGGGTCTGCGCCACGGCCGGACCGACCGCCGCGGCGACCACCAGGCCGACTGCCAGGGTCAATCGGTTCACTGAGCACATCATGGATTTACCGCTCCTGTTGGTAAGTCGTGCGTCGTAGGGATCGGGCGCCGGGTTCATCCGCGGCGCCCCTGCAAGGCGATGCGCACCGGCAGGGTCAGGCTCGCCGGCGGGCGCTGGGTCATGGCCGGGGCGGCGCGCAATGCGGCCAGCACCTGGGCGTCCACCGCGGCATCGCCGCTGGAGCGCACCAGCTCGACGCGGGTCACCTCGCCGGTTTCGCTGAGCCAAACATCGCCCTGCAGGTTGAAGGTCAGGTTGCGCAGCTCGGGGTTGTCGCGCAGCAGGCGCTGGAAGGCATACGCCAGGAACTGGCCGTAGCTGCCGCTACCCAGCCCGCCACCGCCGCCGGCCATGCCGCCGCCCTTGCCGGCACCGATGTTGAAAGCGTCCCCGCCCGCCTGTGCATCGCCGTCGATCTGCATCGGGTTGGCCATGTCATCGGCCGGGCTCGGCGGCGCCTCCTCGGCCGGCTTGACCTCCTCGGCCTCGGGCACCGGCTGCGGCTCGACAATCTTCTCTTCCACGGGCGGCTCCGGTTCCTTGGGGGGCTCGGGGGGAGGCGGCGGTGGGGGTGGCGGCAGCGGAATGATCGCGGGGATCTTCGGTGCCTCGCGGCGCACCCCGCTCATGTCGTTGGCCCACTGCCACAGCAACCAGGCCAGGCCCGCGCCCACCAGTGCCACGACGCCCCACTTGAGCAGGCGCCGGCTATCGAACTTCTGGTTCATGGGCATCCTCAACCCTGGTTCGGCTTGCCGGTCACCAGCCCGACCTGGGCCAGCTCCAGCCGACGCAACAGGTCGAGCACCTCGACCACCTTCTGGTACTGCACCGCCGCGTCGCCGCGCACGATGATCGGGAAGTCCGGGCTGCGCGCCTTCTCGCTGCGCAGGCGCTCTTCCAGTTCGGCCAGGGTCACCGGGTAGGCGTCGAGAAACACCTGCCCGGCATCGTTGACCGAGATCGCCTTGGTCTTGGGCTGGGACAGCGACACCGAGGCACTGGCCTTGGGCAGCTGGATCTGGATGCCCGACACCTGCGC
The DNA here is from genome assembly GCF_029960155.1 of Pseudomonas sp. PS01300. Classification (NCBI taxonomy): domain Bacteria; kingdom Pseudomonadati; phylum Pseudomonadota; class Gammaproteobacteria; order Pseudomonadales; family Pseudomonadaceae; genus Pseudomonas; species Pseudomonas sp. PS01300. The sequence goes on from NZ_JASCPN010000051.1 coordinate 21,432, forward strand.
GGTGGCGGTGAGGATGAACATCACCAGCACCACCATCAGCACATCCACCAGCGGGGTGACGTTGATGCTGTCGACGGCCGCGTCGTCGTCATCGTCGTGGGAAGCATTCATGGCTGCCATGGCGCTCTCCTCAGGCCGGTACGGACGGGTGGGCAGCGTGGGCAGCACGCCGGTGGCTGGCCTCGCCGGCTTGGCCTTCGCCATGCAGCTCGGCCAGGCGCGTGATGAACTCGTCGACGAACACGCGCATGTCGGCGCTGACCTCCTTGTTGCGGGTGATCAGGCGGTTGTAGCCAAACAGCGCGGGGATCGCGACGAACAGGCCCATGGCGGTGGCCAGCAACGCCGCGGCCATGCCGGGGGCGATGGCGTTGATGTTCACGTCACCGGCCATCGCGGTGCCCAGGAACACCACCATGATCCCCAGCACGGTGCCCAGCAGGCCGATGTAAGGGCCGCCGGCAATCGCGTTGGACAGGCTCGACAGCTTCGAGCCCAGCGCCTGGTTCTCGCGGGTGCGCACCCCGTCCATGGAGCAGCGAATGGCCTCGATGGTGGCCGCCGACACCGCCGAGGTGTCGAAGCCCTGGGCGCGGCGGGTACGGATCTCCTTGACCGCCACCAGGTACAGGCGCCATAGCGACGAATGCGTCAGGCGCTCGCCCAGGGCGGTGTCGTCGGCGAACATCTCAAGGCGCGTGCCGATGTTGGCGAACTGCTCGCGAAACAGCCGGTTGGCCTGGCTGACGTGGTTGAGGGTGCGGTTCTTGCGCAGCATGATCACCCACGACTGCACCATCATCAGCACCAGCACCGCGATGATGATCCAGGCGTCCAGCGGCACCGCCTTGAGCAGAAAGCCCAGGCTGCCGAAACCGAAACCGGACTGCTCTTCATCCACCCCGTACACCACCAGGCGCGACTCGGCGCCCTGGGCCAGCGCGTCGGCCTGCAGCACCGGCACGGCGCGGGCGATGCGCGACAGGCGCAGCTCGTCCATCGCCCCCACGAACGGCACATAGGCGCCGGCCGGCTGACCCTCGGCCGGCGGCAGGTCGGCGCCGATGGCCAGGGTCGAATTGAACGCCGGCACCGCCGCGGTCAGGCTGGCGACCTGGCGCCCGTCCACCAGCAGGCTGAGCGTACCGCCCTCGCCCACCAGCGCCAGGTGTTGCCACTGGCCGGCATCGAGCACCTGGCCGGCAGCGCTGCGCAGGCCGTTGACCTCGACGAACGGCAGGCCCTGGCTCACACCCAGCAGCAGGCGGTTTTCGCCTTCATGGCGGGCCAGCAGCAACTGATCGCCCAGCAGCTGGTCCTGGCGTACCCAGGCGCTGAAGGTGAAGGCGGCGCCAGCCGGCAGTTGCAGCGACGGGCTGGGTGCCAGCAGCAGCGGCTGGCCGTTGAACTGGATGGCGCGACCGATGATGCCCTCGATGCTCGCCGCACTGCCCTGGGCCTGGTTGCCGTAGGGGCTGGCGTCACGCGGTGCGGCGCCGTCGAAGTGCATCAGCAGGGTGTAGTCGGCATCGAAGGCCGGTTGCGCATTGGCCGGCTGCGCCTTGGGGTTGCCGTAGTACATCCACAGGTCCTGGCGCTGGCCGCCCTGCACGTCCGGCACGTCGACCCAGATCAGCGCCATGCCCATCAGCGGGTCGAAGCTTTCGATCTGGTGGTTGAGCAAGGTCTTGTCGTCGCTGGCCACGAAGCGGATGTCCGCGCCGTTTTCATTGACCCCGTCAAAGCTGAAATTGCCGGTGTGCAGGCGTACCAGCAGTGCCGTGCGGCCCAGCGACTGGGTCAGCGCCGCGCCCTGGGGCGTGGTGTCGACGGAAATCTGCTTGCGGAACTGCCAGTCGTCCTGCCACCAGGCACTGGCGCTGCCCGGCAGGGCAAAGCCCAGGCAAATGAGCAGGGTCAAGATGAGGCGTTGCATGGAATGTCTCCAGGGTCGATGCCGATGGGGTCAGAAGGTTGCCTGTACGCTGAAGTGCAGACGCGAGTGGTTTTTCTCGGTGTTCGCGCCGTCCTTGAGCGGCAGGCCCCAGTCCAGGCTGCCGGACAGCCAGTCGTTGAGGGTGGCGCGGGTGCCCAGGCCGACGCTGGCCAGGCTGAAGTGGTCGTCCTGCTCGGGCAGCGGGTCCTGCAACGACAGCTGCGCGCCTTCGGCGAACACATAGAAGCGCCAGTCGCTGATGTAGCTGCCCACGTAGCGGCCCAGCGAGGGCGTGCGCAGTTCCTGGGAGAACAGCAGGCCGTCGTCGCCGGTGCGTTCGGCGGCCAGGTAGCCGCGCACCGAGGTGGCGCCGCCGGCAGCGAACTGTTCGTTGGACACCAGGGCCCCGGAGGCCAGTTGAAAGCCCAGCTTGGTTGCGCTCTGCCAGTCGCCGGCAAACGTGAAGGTGTAGTTCGCATCGCCCTTGAGCGCGGCGAAACTGGAGTCGGCGCGGTAGCGCTTGTAGTCGAAGGCCTCGTCGTCGCTGCCGTAGCCGAACAGCCGGCGTGTGCCGGCCACCAGGCTCAGGCCCAGCCCCAGCTGCGAGGCTTCGGTATAGCGAAAGCCGTTGTAGGCCAGGGTGATCGGTGCGTACTTGAGCGGCACGGTATCGCGCTCGCCGCCCAGTTCGACCTGCTCGTCGAAGTCCTTGAAGTCGATGCCCACGGAAAACGAGTTGGCCCAGTTGCCGTCCGGCACCAGTGAGTAGATCGCCGACAGCCCGTAGGAATGGCCCTTGCCCAGCACGTTGCTGCCGCCCACGGTGGCCACACTGCTGTCGGACTTGTAGCCGCTGGCCTGCAGGGTCCAGCGCGGGTTCAGGGGCGCGCTGTATGAACCGGACCACACCTGCGCGTTGTCGGTGTCCTGGGGGGCGGTGAACCAGGTCAGCGACACGCTGTGACCCAGTTGCCAGAGGTTGTTGTAGCCCACGGTGGCCACGCTGCGCAGCTTTCTGGTGTCGGCGCTGTAGTCGTTGTTCAGGCCGATGCTGGCGTGCCAGGGCTGCTTGTCTTCGACCTGCAGGTCGACGTCCAGGGTGCCGGGGCGCTGGCCTTCGCGCACCAGTGGCATCACCTGGCGCCCGGGGCCGCGGTTGAGTGCGGCCAGTTCGCCCTGGACCTTGGCAAAGTCCGGCACCTGGCCCTCGCTCAGGGCCGGCACCTGCTCGCGGATCTCCACGGGCGAGTAATGCCTGGCGCCGACCACTCGTACCCGGCCGACCCTGGTTTCGCTGACCTGCAGGTACACCACGCCGCCTTCGACCTGCTGCTCGGGCAGCTCGACGAACACCGACTGATAGCCCAGCGCCTGATAGCGTTTCTGCAGGGCCTCGCGGGCGCCTTCCAGATCCACCAGGGTCTTCTGCGGGCCGAGGTAGGGGTACACCGCCTCCTCGATGGCGCGGGCATCGAGCACCGTGTTGCCGCGCACCACGTACTCGTTGATATCGACGCGACGCTCGGCCTGTTCGGCGCTTGCGTGGTGGGTTCCCAGGGCCAGCAGCATCACTGCGCCGGCTCGCCACCCGTTGAAAAACAAATGCTCCACACCGCCCCCTCGTTCAAGGAAATCCGTCTGGCCCAGGGCCGTGTCTTATGAATGGTTGTCTGCGCCGCCGTGACCGGCGTGGCGGGCCAGCCAGCTGTGCAGCTGGGCCAGGTTGAGGCTGAACTCGGGCATCTGCGCCAGGCCCGCGTTGCACACCTCGTTGACGATCGACTGCAGCAGGCGCGTGGCCTGCTGGCAGGCCAGCAGTGCGTTGAGGTCGTGGCTGAACAGGTTGAAGCTCCACACCCGCGACTTGAGTTCCAGGCCCACGAACCAGCGGAACAGCAGGTTGTAGTTGAGCTGTTCGTAGAGTTGTTTTTCGCTGGGGACCGAATACAGCAGCTGCAACAGCAGCAGGTGCATCAGGGTGTGCGGGGCGATGCTCATCGCGTTGCGCCGGGCCAGGTCGGCCAGCTCCTGCGCGTGCGCGGCCAGCAGTTCCTCGACCCTGGGCTTGAGCATCACCAGCGAATGGCCTGGCGGGATGCAGCTGGAGACTTCCTTGAGCGCGCTTTGCCAGTCGTCCTGGGACACGATCCACACCCAGGGTGCGCCGTAGCGGTACACCGACACCGGTTGCTTGCGCGCGGCTTCGACGATCTTCGCCAGGCGTTGATCGAGTTCCTGCATTCCGACTTTTGCGTAGCGTTCCATGGTTCCCATCGCTCCACTCCCTTCGTCCCTGTGCGGCTGCGCAGTGACTGCACATACCCATGACGGGGGTGGCGCTTTGCTACCGAACTTTTGTCACCAAAGCTTCATGAAGAAAAAGGTGGGGAGTGGGGAGGTGCATGCCTTGGGGAATGCATCTGGGCAGCCAGGTGCATGCATTGGGGGCTCCAGCGCCCTCAAGATCGAGCGCCGCCCACGCGGCGCATCGCGGCGCAAGGCCGCTCCCACATTTGTTGCAACGCGCCATGGCCTGTGGGATAGGCGTTGTCAGCCTTGGTGGTCCGACGGCAGGCTGCGGTAGGACCACCCGCTATTTGCCAATTCATCGCAAAAAAATCGACTAGCGCACCAGCATCGCCAAGATCTGTCGCCAAACAAACAAGGCTGACAACGCCGATCTCGCAGGCCATGGCGCGTTGCAACAAATGTGGGAGCGGCCTTGCGCCGCGATGCGCCGCGTGGGCGGCGCTCGATCTTGAGGGCGCCACAAAAGCATCGGCTAGCACATCCCCTACAGCACCAGATTCCCCCGCTCCTCCTCCGTCAACCGCCCCCGCGCCTGCTCATCCAGCGCCCCGGCCCCCAGCACCTGCACCGGGCTCTGCGGGTTGTACTGCGGCCCCAGGCTCGCGCCCTCCTTGCCCGGCACCAGGCGCTCGGTACCAAACCCCAGCACCTGCACGGTGATCACCGACGGCTGACGCTGGCGGGCCGCGGCCTGCTGCTGGCGCACCGCATCTTCGGCGGCCTGGGTCGCCGACGACGCCGCCGCACTCGCCGACGAGATCGCGCCGGTGTTCACCGCCGCCACCACCGGCATGCCCTTGGCATCACCCTGCACCTGGATGTTGGCCGCGTTCACCACCTGCAACGCGGCAATGTTGACGTTGCCCGACACCCGGATGCCCGCCTCCCCCGCATCGATGGTGCCCAGCGGCGCAATCAGGTCGATGTCTCCCGGCGGCACTTCCACCACCGGCGCCAGGGTGGCGATACCCGCACCGGTACTCGGCACCGTGGGCGACAGGCTGCTGTTGCCCCAGGTGTCGTACAGCCGGCGCGGCGGGGTGTAGACCACCGTGGTCTTGGAACCACGCCCGGCGTTGATGTCGCCCTCGGCCGACCAGCCCAGAATCGACCCGCCAAAGGTGGTCATGATGCGGCTCTGCCCCAGCAGGATGCTGCCACGCGCGTACAGCTGGATATCGCCGTTGCCCTGGGTGATCACCCCGGCGCCGGCCGGCGGCGCCTCGCCCTCCACGCCGAACACCTGCTGGCCACCGGGGGTGAGCATCTGGATCGCGCCCCCCACCTGGGTACGCACCCCGGCCCCGCCGAACATCAGGATGTCGCCGTCGTAGCGGATCGGGTTGCCGGCCACGTCCTGCTCGGGGAACAGCGCCGCGATCGCATTGCGCCCGCGCAGGTAGCTGCCCTGACGCGGCCCGCCCACGGTGTTGTACTCCAGGCCGCCGGCACGCAGCTCGGCAAAGTACACCTGGCGCGCAAACACCGCCTGCTCGGTCGCCGGCAGGCTGGCGAACCGCGCCCGCGCCTGGGCCGCATCGCCCTCGAAGGCGTAGCGCTCGGCCAGCCATTGACGCAACTCCTCGGCGTAGGTCTTGGCCACCTTGCCCGGCTGCGCCGCCAGGCTCTGGTTGCTGTCGGCAAGGTTGGCCGGGTTCAGGTACAGCTCGGCAAAGCGCGCATACCCTGGCCCCTGGGCGCCCACGCCGGCCTGCAACACCAGGCTTGCGCCGGGGCGGTTGTCGCCGGTGACGATGGCGCCCAGGCTGGTGATGGCCGCGCGGTCCTCCTGGCGCAGGTCACGCCCGGCACTGACGATGAGCGTGCCGGGGCCGGCCACGTTCAGGCCACTGAACAGGATGTCGCGCCCAGCCACCACCTGCGAATGATCGGTGGCGTGGTTGTGCACGAACAGGTTGCCGCTGGACAGCGCCAGCGCACCGACGATGTCCGACATCATCGCCGGCACGTAGGTGGTCTCGCCAAGGCCGGTACCGCTGTACACGATGTCGCGCCCCGCCATCATCCACATCGGTGCGGCACCCTCGTACCAGACGGCCCCATTGCGCGCATTGCCGAAGTTCAGGACCTCGCCCGAGCGCACCCCCACCAGGTCGCCGCTCACGGCGTAGATGCGCGCCGGCTGCAACTGCCCGTAGGCATTGGCGGTGCTGGTGCTGCCAAAGGCGAACAGCGGGAAGCGACCCGCTTCCAGGTCTGCCGCAATCCCGTCTGGCCTCTGGTTGCTGACGCTGTGGCCGTTGTAGCTGCCGATGAAACCCGGGTTGAACGGCGTGGCCAGGGCCGACGGTGCGGCGCCGGACTGGTTGATCGCATAGCCACCGGCGTAGATCGAACCCTGCGCCACCAGCTGCAATTGGGCATTGGCCGAAGGTGCCAGCAGCAATGAGTAGCCACTCGCGCCCTGCAGCCGGTTCTTCTCCCGGTACTGCGCGGAGTTCCCGTAGTACAGGTTGCCGGAGGCCGCCACCGCACGCAGGATCGACGGGTAGACAAAGCGCCCGTCGGTGGGCGAGGTATCCAGGCCGGACAGCGCATCACCGCTGACCGGCTGGGTCAATTCGATCAGTTGGGTGCTGGGGGTCAGGTCACCGCCCGCCGAGAACAGGTCGATGGCAGTGTTGGCCGTCCACAGGCTGAACCAGCTGTTGCCGCCCCCCGCCGCCGTGCCGAACGGCGTGGTGTTGAGCGTGGGCACACGGCCCGGGTCGGCCGCCGCCCCCAGCACCAGGTCGCCCCGGGTGCTCAGTTGCACCGTGGCGTCGCCGGGCACCACCACCAGGCCGCCTTTGGCGCTGGCCAGGGTGGCCTGGAACGGGTCGTAGGCGCGGGTTTCGTGGCTGTCCTGCTGTATCCCGAGCGCGCCGTAGGCACGGTCGATACCGCCCAGGGCCGCTGCCGACACCTGCAGGTTGCCGCGCAGGTTGACCAGGGTACCCTGCAGGTCATGGGCGGCCACGCCCAGTACATCGGCGTTGTCGCCACGCCCCAGGGCCGCCTGGGTCGGGTTGACGGCGCCGCCGACCTTCAGGTTCAGGTCGCCGCCACCGCCCAGCGTCAGGCTGCCATCGCGGCCCACGCGGCCGGTGCTGCCCACTGCCAGCTGCAGGGCCTGGGTACGTGCGCTGTCGTCCCACTGCGTGCGGTACTGGTCAGCGGTATTGCCGATCACATCGAGGGTGCCGGCCTGCCCGCCCACCGTGACATCGAGGTTGCCCCCGCCCAGGGTGCCGAAGCCGGTGAAGCCGGCCACCACACTGTTGCGCTGGTAGCGCACATAGGTGCCGAAGTTGATCCACCAGGCCGTGGGTATCTGCTCGTCTGCCGCCAGCGCGTTGCCACTGCCCTGGCGCCACAGCCAGTTGCCGACCTGTGCAGTGGGCAACTGGTAGGCCAGGCGGGTCAGGCTGCCATATTCGCGGCTGAGGGAGTTGCCCGTCAGGTTGCCCCCCACCGTCAACAGCAGGTTGCCACCCTGCTCCGGGTACCAGGCCTGGTACAGGCTCTGCGCGCCGCCATCGACCAGCGCCTCGTAGCCGCCGAGAAACTCCGGCAGCACCTGCCCGTCATTGGCCTGCCCGCGTGCCAGTTGATAGGCGGCGGGCACCGGGGTCGCCGTACCGGCGGTGTACACACCGAACAGCGTGGTCATGTCCAGGTTGCCGGCGGCGATCAGGTCCAGGTCACCGGTACCGGTACGCAGCACGCTGTAACGCGAGGCGCCGCCGGGCACCGTGTCGTGCTCGGTGTTGCCCGGCGCGGTCATCACGCACCAGGTGGGGAACTCATCGCAAAGGGTGGGGTAGCCAATCGCATCGAAGTCGATCAGATCGCCCGGCCTGGCATCTGCGCCAAACCCGTCGATGCCTTCCTGGGTCCAGGCCAGGCCACCGCCGGCGGCCGGTGCCCTGGCGCACCAGGTGGGGAACTCGTCGCACAGCGTGGGGTAGCCGATGGCGTCGAAATCGATCAGGTCACCGGGCCTGGCGTCCACGCCAAAGCCGTCGATGCCTTCCTGGGTCCACACCAGGCCGCCGCCGGCAGCCGGTGCCCGGGCGCACCAGGTGGGGAACTCGTCGCACAGCGTGGGGTAGCCGATGGCATCGAAGTCGATCGGGTCGCCGGGCTTGGCGTCCACACCAAACCCGTCGATGCCTTCCTGGGTCCACACCCAGCCGGCACTGGCGCCTACCGCCAGCATGCCCACGTGGTGGTCGGCCAGGCGCAGGCGCCCGCTGGCGTTCGGGTCGGTCAGGCGCGGGTCGGCCGCCGTGGTATCGGCACCGGCCACCACGCGCAGGTTCCACGACTGCGAACCGGCCGGCAGCATGCTGGCGACCGCCCAGTTGGTGCCCTTGCCCTCGCTGCGCAGCGCCACCGAGCCCACGCCCCCCAGCTTGATATCGGTGCGCGGCGGAATGATCGCGCCGCGTTGCAGCACCAGGTTGCCCGCCAGCAGCACCAGGTCATCGGCGCCACCGTTCAGCAGGTGGCCCGGATCGGACGGCAGTGCCACGCCTTTTGGCCAGGTCATGGCCGTGACGGGCGTGTTGACCACCAGCCGCGTGCCGGCGCCCAGTTGCATGCCGGCCTCCAGGCGCAGCGGGGCCTCCAGGCGGGTGCCCGCCGCCAGTGCCTGGCTGCCGTCGGCGTTGTAGAGCGCCGCCGAGAGCACGGTGCCAGCCGGCAGCTCGATCGCGGCCGAAAGGGTTGCACGCACTGGCAGCACAGCGCCCGAGGCCAGCACGCGCGCCTGTATCGGCAGGTCGTAGTTGAGCACCTGGCCGGCCAGAAAACCGGTGCCCTCGTGCAGCTCGACCCCGCCGTTGGGCACCACCACCTGGGCGCCATAGGCCAGGCGCCCTTCCAGCAGCACCCAGCCGCCGTCGTCCTGGGTCTCGAGTGGCGGCGCAAAGCCGTCGTTGATGCTGCCCAGCACCTCCACGTCGCCACCGGCACGCAGGCTCAGGCTGCCGGCCTCGCCCGAGCCGTACACCGCGCCGGTCTTGTGCACGTTGGGGTTGAGGCTGGCATAGCGGTAGCGCGACAGGTCGAGGTCGCCGCTGACCACCAGGTCGCCGTCGGTGATCACTTCAAGCCCCGGGCGCAGGTGGAACTGCTGGGCGTAACCCTTGACCAGGCCGGCGAGCTTGCCATTGACCAGCGCCGTGTTGGCCAGGGCGCTGTCGATGAACTGCACGCTTTGCGCGTGGCGTGCGTCGAGGTAGGCCTGGTCGATCTGGACATAGGGCTTGCCGCTGACATGCGGGTCGACGCCCTGCGGGGCCGCATGATCGCGCGCCATGGCGAACAGGTCGATGCGCTGCGCACCAAGAATCGACAGCGCCTGCGAGGCGTCGATGGCGATGTCGCCATGGGTCGGGTCGTCGGCCCGCAGCCGCGGCGCATACAGCGCCAGGGTGCCGCGCTCGCGGCCATCGTGCTGGCCGGCGGCGCCGCCCAGTGGTGCGTCGGTGCCATGGCGCAGGTCGATACGCACGCCACGCGCCAGGGTCAGTTTCCCGGCACCGGCATTCAGCTCCACCGTGGCCCGGTTGGGGCTGTCGATGATCTTGCCGTAGCTGTCCACGCGCAGCACGCTGCCATGTGCATCGAGCACCGCGCCCTGGGCCAGGGTCAGGCCATTGCCGGCGGCCAGGCGAATGCTGCCGACACGCTCGCCGCTGGCATCGATCAGGCCGTTGACACGCAGATGGCCGTTGTCCAGCGACACCTGCACCTGGTTGGCGCGCACCCCGTTGCCGATCTGCAGGTCGCCCTGCTTGAACTGGAAGCGCCGGCTGCCATGCACGCCGCCGTCGTTCAGGCGCTGGTTGAGCGTGGCGAAGGCACTGCTCAGGTCACCGGCCAGCCCCTGGGCACGCAGGGTGAAACCCGCACCCGCGTAGGGCACCTGGGTGCCCCCGGCATCGTAGTGGCCGGAGCTTGCGCCCAGGAGGCGGCCTTGCAGGTCGACCTGGCCGGCACTGGCGTCCAGCGCCACCACCTCCAGGCTGCCGGCCTGATTGTGTTCGGCGTGCAGGTCGATGATCGAGCCGGCCGCCTGGTGGATGTTGCCGTGCTGGCTACGCAGGATCACGTCGCCGCCCCAGCTGTACTTGTCCAGGTCGTTGAGGCTGACCTTGCGCCCGGCCAGGTCCAGTTGCGCCGCCTGGCCCAGGCGCAGGTCGCCCTGGCTGTCGAGGGTCAGCTTGCCGCTGGGCAGTGCCACGCGGGTGTCGAGGTCGATGCGCTGCGCGCTGAACGACCATTCGGCGCCCAGCGCCCCGGCCTTGAGCTGCGCGTCGGCGGTGCTCGGCGCCGCCCCCGCGAGCATCTGCAGGGCACCGCCGACGCGCACCTGGTTGACCGAACCGGCTTCACCGGTCACCAGCGGGGTGCGCACCAGCAGGTTGCCGCCGCTGTAGCGGTAGCCTTCGCCGGTCACATACTCGCCGCGTGACTGATACACCGACAGGCTGCCGCGGTGGTTGGCAGTCAGGCGTTCGCTGGCCAGCAGCGCCACGTCGCTGAAGCCCAGCGCCAGGCGCTCGAACGCCGGCTGGCTGCTGCTCTGCGCCTGCGGGCCATACCCCAGTTCGATGCGCCGGGCTTCGATCTGCAGCCGCCCGCTGCCGGTGCCGGCACCGTTGCCGAGCAGGGCCGGCGCGGCCTGGGTGGCGCCACTCCAGATCAGGTTGCCGGTACGAATGCTGGCCACGTCAGTGGCCGCGCCATGCCCGTAGATCGCCGGGGTGCCCAGCACCAGGTTGCTCAGGCGCGACTTGCCGGTCGCCGGGTCGAGGGTGTCGAGCGCGGTGGTGCCGAAGAAGTTGAGGCTGTCCTGCACGGTCAGCGTCAAGGTTTCCAGGGCCGGCGCGCCACGGCGGGTATCGCCCTGCAGCAGGCGGTCGAGCACCTGCTGGTTGAGGGTCAGGCCGCTGGGCAGGTAGCCCGCCGCAGCGGCAGCGGCCAGGCTTTGCGCACTGCCGACGTTGATCGCGCCCACCGCCAGGGTCAGGTTGCGGGTGCCGAAGCGCACCTGGTCGTCGAGGCTGAAGCGGTTGTTGGTGGCGGCGGCAATGGTGCCTTCGGAATACAGCTCGGTCTGGCCGCTGCACCGCGTCAGGCAGCCGCCGATCAGGATGCTGCCCGGCCCGGTGATCGTCCCGCTGGGCGCTTGCGGCGCCAGCACGTCGACCCAGCCATTGGACACGATCAGCAGGCTGCTGTTGTGCGGGTTGTAGAGGTAGCCGTCGCGGCTGTCGTAGGCGGGTGCGCCCTGCCCGAGCGTATCGATGCTCGCGCCTTGCTCTATGTTGATGGCGCCGGCGATGCGCCCGGTAACCATCAGCACTTCGGCGGCCTTCAGGTGCGCGCCACCCTTGAGCACGATGCTGGTGCCCCTGGCATCACCGAACAGCAGCTGGTTGCCACCCTGCCCGTACACCCGCTGCCCGGCATGGCCGATGCGCAGGCTGCTGGCACCCAGGGCGTTGAGCTGCGACGCGGCAATGGCGGTTTCGCCGGCACCCGCTGTGGCGGGCGCGTTGTCGCCGTGGATCACCAGGGTGTCGCCGAACAGCACCGTGGCGATGCTGCCGTGGCCCTTGTCCGCCGGTTTGTTCAACAGCACGCCCTGCATGCTGAAGCCGGGCCGCGTGGTGTCGTTATGGCCCAGGTCCAGGGTCAGGCCCTTGGCATCGATGGGCAGCGCGGCACGCGGGATACCCAGGCGTGCGGCATCGTCGAGCAGGAACTGGCTGAAACTGGTTTCGTTGTACTGCGAGTACCGACGCAAGGTGTCGGCACCGGTCAGTATCAGGTGCTGCGACAGGGCATCGCCCAGCCCGCTGCCGGCGATCGAGCGCTTGCCGGTCAGGCCCCACGAGCCATTGCGCAGCGCCGTGGCACCTGCCTGCGGCGCGCCGACGCTGGCCTGGCCGTTGACCTCGACACGGTAGGCCCCCGGCAACAGCGCATAACTGGCCGGCAGCAAGGTGTAGGTGCCGGCGGGCAGGCCCGGTATCCCGGCGTCCAGGGTGATCTGCTGGCCCACCAACGGCATCGAACCCGATGGCTCGCCCGCCACCGCTTCGGGCGCCACGCTGGCCTGCACACCGGGCACGATGGCGTACACCGGGTTGTCCGCCAGGCCCGGCAGGCTGAAGCTGCCATCGGGGTTGTTGCGCACCAGCGGGTGATAGCGGGCATCGGTGGAGCCGCCGCGCCCGGAGATGAAGCCGGCGCCGCGCACATCGCCACCGCCGGACAGGTCGATTACCGCACCGGGTTCGACCGCGATGCTGCCACCGCCCAGGGTCACGTTGAGCCAGCCGTTGGGCAGGCTCTGGCCCAGCACCGTGCTGTTCAGCGACTGGCCGGCGAAGTTGTACACCAGGCCATCTACCGTGCCGCCATAAGGCATCACCAGGCCGGCGGCACTGACCGAAGTCAGGCTGCCAGGGCGCAAGGTCACTTCGCGGGTGCTGGCGGTGCCCAGTACCAGGGCGCCGAGGGGCGCGCGCAGCACGCCCTGCTGGTCGATGGTGTCGGCCTGTATCGACAGCGCGCCAAACAGCGAATAGGGCTGGGCAGGCGTGGCCGCGCTGCTGCGCGCAATCTTCACATGCTCGGCCTTGATCACTGCCACGGCATTGGTGCCAGGGTAGATCTGCGCCGCGCTCAGGGTCAGCGTGCCCGGCGCCACCAGCCGCGTGTCGTTACCGCCCAGTGTCTTGAGCAGGCGCAGATCGCCGCTGCTGTTCAGGCTGACCTGATGGAAGCCGCGTCGATCGATGCTCAGCGCTTCACTCACCCCCGTGCCGAACTTCAGGGTATTGCGTACGTCGATCAGCGCCGCATCCACCTGCAGCCTGGCCTGATCGGCTTGCGACGAAAGCGCGATACCGATCTGATTGTTGGTGAGGCCCGGCCCGGCCGGCGGCAGGCTGGTGTACCCGGCCAGACGCACATGCGCAGCCGACAGGCGCACCCGGGTATCGGCGCGAGCCCCTTCGGCCAGCCCCAGTGCACCGGCATACAGGTGCAGGCTGCGCGCCGGTTGCAGCGTCACGTCGTCGGTAAAGCTGATCACGCCGCGGCTGAACAGCGTCAGTGCATCGAACCCGCCCTGCGCCACCTGGGCCACGCTGAGGTGGCCATGGCCATGTTCCAGCTTACCGGCCTGGTTGGCGAAGGCTTCCCCGCGCGGGCTGATACGCAGCTCGCGCTGGCGGATGGCCTCGGCATAGGCCGGGGTGATCGGGTAGGTACCGCTCTCCAGCGCAAGGGTCAGGCTGCCGCCCGCCACGCCAGCGCCCCCCGCCGCTGCACGCAACTCGCCGTCCACGTACAGGCCATTGATCGAACTCAGGCTGATGCTGCCGCCCTGGCTGGCCAGCCGAGTCGCGCCAACCCCGGGTACATCGACGCTCATCTGGCTGCCGGACGCATCCAGTACAGCGCCGCGCTCGACCACCACGAACAGGTCGGGGGCCAGCGCGCCACCCAGGTTGGGGTCGAAGGTGCTGCCGATGACGATACTGCCGCCCTGGCGCAGCTCGCCATAGCGCTCGCCACGCGCGTCCACGGCGGTGACGGCACGGGCCGATACGTCGAGCAGCGCCCCGGCGCCGACCCGGATCGCCCGTTGATGCGGCTCGAACCGCACCGCACTGGTCAAGGCCTCCTGCACAACAGTGTCAGCCAGGGTGATCTGCCCGCCGTGTGCCACCAGGCTGCCGTCAACCTGCAGGCCACCGGGGCTTCGCAACGTGATGGACTGCCCGTCATCGACCTGGATACGGCTGCCGCTGGCTACCTGCAGCCAGCGTGACGCCACCTGCTGGGCCGACTGGTCCAACTCGCTGCCCGCCTGCAGCAGCAGGCTGGCACCGGCGCGCTGGGTCAGGACGCCCTTGGCGGCGTTCTCCAGGTACTGCGGTGGCGTCCACAGCTCCAGCGCCTCGGCCGCCGAACGGGCATCGCCACGCAGGCGATACACCGGCCGCGTCACCTGCACCTGGCTGTCGGCCGCCACCTCCAGGCGCTGGTTGCCCACCACCTCGTAGCGGGCAAAGCCCTTGGCAAAAAAATCGCTGCCCAGGTTCAGGCTGGCCGCCGGGGTGTCGGCGCCGATGCTCACGGTGTCGCCGCGCAGGGCCAGCGTGCCGGCGCCCGTGGTGCCGTACCCGCGCAGCTCGCCGCCCAGCAGCAACTGCCCACCGGCCCCGCCCGAGGTCAGGCTGGCCAGGCTCAGGTCGCCACCGGCACCCCCGCGCCAGCTGCCGTCGGGGGTGCGCGCCGCGCCGCTTTCCACACTCAGCACACTGCCCTGGCCCAGGCGAATGTCGCCGGTGCCACGCAGGGCCAGCGAACCGCCGTCCAGCCAGGCCGACAGGTCGGCGGGCTGCGCATTGACGCCGTCCTGGCGCCGGCCGCTGGCCTCCACGCGAACCCCGTCGGCCACCTCGATACGCGCGGCCAGGCCGGCATTGCCGACCCGCAGGCTGTCCGAGCCGCGTTGCAGGTTGCCCAGCAGCAGGTCGCCGCCGTGGCTGACCAGGTCGGCGTTTATCTGCACCTGTGGCGCCAGCAGGCTCAGGCCGGCGCCGTCGGCCAGGTTCAGCGCCTGCTCCAGGCGGATGCCCTCATACGCGGCCACCTGCAGGCCGCCAAGCTCGCGCAGGCGCTCGGCCTCCAGGCGCAGGACGCCTTCGCGCTCGGCCTCGACCGGGGCGTCGAGGGTCAGTGAGCCGCCCTGCACCTGCGAGCCGATCACCACCTGGTGCAGGTTGCCCGCGCCGGCGTTGAGCACGCTGCCCGTGGCGGTGGGCCGGTAGTCGCCAACGATCAGCTGCGCGCTGCGGGCCTGGCTCAGCTGGCTTTGCCGGTAGCCGTCGAGGCCGGCCTGCGGGGCCTGCAGCTGGTGGTCGCCCTTGAAGGCTTCGCCCAGGATCTCACCGCCCAGCTGCGCATTGGCGGTGCCGACCACCAGCCGCCCGGCATCGCGGCCAACGGTGTAGCCGTTCTCCAGGCGCTCGCGCGGGGCGATCAGCGGGCTGTAGAAGTAGCGGGTCTGGCCCCAGCGTGCGCTGTGCTGCTCGTAGCCCTTGTACACGCCCTGGTACAGGACGTCGCCAGGGGCACGCGAGAGGTTGTACAGGCGCCCGTCGGCGCCCTTGAGCCAGGTCTGCTTGAGGTAGCCGGTGGCCACGTCCAGCGTGCCGCCCGAGAGGTTGACCAGCGAGCCGGACTGGGTCACCAGGTCGCCCCCGGTGAAGCTCACCGTGCCGCCCTGGGCCAGCCACTCGCCCAGCCCGTGGCTGCGCGTGCCGAGGTAGCCGCCCACTTCCAGCAGGCCGCCGGCGGTGTACCAGCGCTCGCCCTCGTAGCCGTTGGTGCCGGCGGCCACGTGCACCAGCTCGCGGATGTCGACCCACACATCGGTGCTGTTGAGCGCGCCGCTGTCGCGGTTGCCCGCCGCGTCGCGCTGCTCGTTGCCCTGGATGTTGACCTTGATGCTGTTGCTGTCCATGGCCAGCTTGACCCCGACCGCGCCCGCCACGTCCAGCACCGCGCCGTCGCGCAGCAGGCTGCGCTGGCCGGCACTCACCGCCACCTGGCCGCCGGTGGCCAGGGTCAGCGAGCCGCCCTGGAAGTCCACCGTGCCGCCACTGACGATCTCCACCCGCGACAGGCTGCGGTCATCGGCCACCGCGCTGAGGTTGTCGAACGCGCCGTTGCGCTGGTTGACCTGCCCGCCCAGGTCCTTGCGCACCGCCTCGCGCTGGCTGTCCAGTGCGCTGCCGGGGTTGGCGTCGATGACGATGGCAGTGGTGCTGCCGGCGGCCAGGGTCACGTTGCCGGTGCGGTCGCTGGCCGCGTTGAGCAGGTGGATGGTGCCGCGGTTGTCGATCGAGCTGGTGGCCACGGCCACGCCCTGCTGGCGCACCTGATGCCCGGTCAGGGTGATGTCGCCCTGGCTGGCCTGGATCAGCCCGCTGTTGCGCACCGTGCCGGCCGTGCTGCCGGCCTTCAGCGTGGTGGCCACCTCGTTGCCGCGGGTGGTGGAGTACGGGTTGCCCGCCGTGCCGACGCCCTTGCGGATGTAGAAGGTATCGCCCGCCGCCAGGGTCGCCTGGCCCTTGGCGTTGATCAACCGGCCGGCGTTCTCCACCTCGTGGCCCAGCAGCAGGGTGTAGCCGCCGCCCTGGGTGGAGCTGGCCGGGGCGTGGGTCTGGATCAGCGCGCCGCGCTCGACCATGACCTTGCCGGCGGCATCGGTGAAGGTCGGCTGGCTGCCCAGGCTGTCCACGTACAGGCCGCGCTCGGTGAACTGCTGGTCGCTGATGGTGGCGGCGGCCGCCGTCAGGTTGCGCACGTTGATCTGGCTGCTGCCGCTGAACACGATGCCGTTGCGGTTGACGATCATCAGCGTACCGTCGGCCTTGATCGTGCCCTGGATCTGGCTGGGCGCGACGCTGTTGCCGACGCGGTTGAGGAGGGCCCAGTTGGCGTCCTGCTGGAAGGTCAGCTGGGTGTCGCGGCCGACGTTGAAGGTTTCCCAGTTGAGAATCGCCTTGTCGGCCGTCTGCTTGATCGTCACCTGGGTGGTGCCGCCCTTCTGCGTCTGTACCGGAGCCTCGGCGTTGGTGAACAACGGCTTGCCATTGGCATCGAGCAGCGGGTTCAGGCCATTGCCGCCCAGGCCGTTGTGGATGCTCGAGGGCGCCGCCAGCGCGGCGGCGCGGCCGGCCGCCTGGGCAGCCTGTTGCGCGGCGATGGCGGCCACGGTGTTGTTGAGGTTTTGCAGCGAACGCTGCAACTGGGCATTGGCACGCTGCTGCTGGGCCAGCGGCGGTGGCAGCCCCGGCAACTGCACCGCACCGCCCTGCCCGCCCGTACCGCCGGCCTGCGGCGCGCTGCCCTTGGCCGCGAACCAGGCCGAACTGAACGCCGCAGGCGCCGCCTGCACGCTGCCGGCCAGGGCCAGCAGCGCAATCACCTGGGCCAGCGGCTTGAGCCGCAGCAGGGGCATATCGGCCTGACGGTGGGTACGGTGGGAGGGCGAAGCAGCAGTGCCAAGGCGCATTGCAATCAATCCTTTTCTGGTCCATCGCGGTAATGGGGTGCCACACGCCGGTGCGGCCGGTGACCTATGACATAGGCGGTTGCACGGGCGGCAGACCGAACCTTTGTCACGCAAAGTTCATGTGATCGGTGGCGTTCTGAAACGCAAAAGCCGGTAACGGCGCGAGCCGTTACCGACGGGGTACAGCGACAGGCGTCGGCGCGGCTTAGGCCGGGCGACCCTGGGTGTTGCACACGCTGAGGTTGTTCACGCCCAGTGCGCCGGACTGGTTGGCGAACTGCAGGCGAACGGCGTTTTTCCAGGCTGGGCTCAACGGGATCAGCTTCTGCGCGATGATGGCCGCATCGTTGTTGGTGGTGGCGCCGTAATGACGGTTCAGGAAGGCGACGACGGCGGTGCCGTCTGCGGCGTCCTTGTAGCACTGACCGAAGATCAGGTTGGTGTAGGCAACGATGGAGTAGCCGGTGGCCGGGTTGGCCAGCACCGGGGCCCAGTTCTGCGGAATCGCGCGTGCGGCGGCGGTGGCCGGTGGCGCGGCGTTGGCCAGTGCAGTCTGCACGTTGCCGACGGTTGGCAGCAGGTTGTTGACGCGGGCGACCTTGGCGTTGTTGGTGGCATCCACGTCTTCAGGGCCTACATAGCCGATGGCGTCTTCGGTGCCGTACACCGAGGTCACGATATCGCCGCTCAGGGCAACACCCTGGAACGTGGCAGGCTCTGCACCGACCTGAGCGGTGGTGAAGGTGCTGCTGACGCCGAACTGGGTCGGGCACTGGCTGTTCAGGTGACGGGTGAAGATCTCGGAGGTGCCGCTGCTGCCGCTGCGGTAGAACACCTTGATGGCCTTGTTCGGGTAGCTGGCGTCGATCTGGTTCCAGTTGCTGATCGAACCCGAGAAGATCCCGCACAGCTGGGCGCTGGTCAGGTTCAGGTCGTTGACGGCAGTGCCGTTGGCCAGCTTGAGGTTGTACGGGATGGTGACCGAGGTGGCTGCCGACGGAACCTGGATCAGCGGGCCCCACTTGTTGGCGACGTCGTTGCCGGCGCTGTTGTGGTCCAGGTTGTAGGTGTTGATTTCCGCATCGGAAAGGATCGAGTCGCTGCCTGCGAAATCGACGGTCACACCGGCGGGCTTGTTGATATCGGCGGCACGGTTGAACAGGAAAGCCGACTTGCCTTTACCGCTGCCAACACCGGTGTAGGTGTCGAAACCGGCGCCCAGTACGCCTGGGGTGGTGTACAGACCTTGTGGCAGGGTGGCACCGCCACCGACAACCGCTGCCATCGATTGAGCCGAAGCCAGTGCGGCAACAGCCAGCGAGGCTGCGATCATAGTGCGCTTAAACATGAAGAAGCTCCTTTCGTCGTGTTCGTACGTTGAGGTGAGTCGCGCTTGCATGTCACGGTGGCGTGGCGCAGCGCCTTGATCCAGAGGGCTTGCTGGCCGATCCACGAGGCTTAGGTTGGCAGTGCGCGGTGACAGTCAGAGGAAAAAACATCGGGAGCTTGGCGGGTAATTTCTCGGGTGTTTCGGGTGGCCTCATCGCGGGTCAAGCCCGCTCCCACACAGGTCAGTGTGGGAGCGGGCTTGACCCG